>CAIUVX010000055.1 GCA_903902705.1 uncultured Methylococcales bacterium | reverse complement strand
CGGGTTACGCTACGCTAACCTGACCTACTCGATTAAATCAAAAATCAAATGTTAGACAACGAGCTAGGCTGGACAAACTATCAACACCGCATGGTGAACCGTTGGCAAGGTAGCGAACATAGCCATGAACAAGATTGTGTGGCAGAAGAAGTGCCGATAGTCCTTATGTACAACGGTATTTCCCACGTTGTCATGTTAGCCACACCCACCAATTTAGAAGATTTTGCTTTGGGTTTTAGTATGACCGAAGGCATTATTCAAAGTCCAAAAGAATTTCTATCGGCAAAAGTTTATCAACGTGCCAATGGCATAGAAGTCCAAGTCAAAATCCCTGAGGAACGCTTTGTCTGTTTAACCGATAAAGGGCGCAATCTGACAGGACGCACGGGCTGTGGTTTATGTGGTGCAAGCACACTCAAACAGGCGATACGCCAACCTGCCCCCGTACACAGCCTTGTCAAAGTCACGGCTGAACAACTTACCGCCGCCTTAGCCGATTTACAGCACAAACAATCTTTAAACCAACTGACAGGCGCGATACACGCCGCCGCGTGGGTTGAACCTGAACGCGGCATTATTGATGTGCGTGAAGATGTTGGACGGCATAATGCACTGGATAAGCTACTTGGGTTATTATGTCGCACTGGCAAAGATGTCAACGCTGGTTACATCATCGTCACCAGCCGCGCCAGCTATGAAATGGTACAAAAAACTGCTTTCTTAGGTATCGGTTTATTGGTTGCCATTTCCGCGCCCACAGGCTTAGCGATACGCCTAGCTGAACAAACTGGTGTAACTCTAGTCGGTTTTGCTCGCGGCGAAAACCATGTTATTTACACTCATCCACAACGGATAATACACAGATGAAAATTGAACGCTTAATTAAAATGGCTAATGATATTAGCAACTACTTCAACGCCGAACCTGACAGAAAAGACGCGATTGCAGGCGTTAGAAACCACATTGCTCACTCATGGGAACCCCGAATGCGTAAAGCTCTGATTGAATATAATCAAAAAGATGGTTCTGAATTAACTGAGTTGGCTAGAGCGGCAGTGACTGAGCTTTGAGCTTTGTTGATATTTGGTAGGGCGTAGGGTAAGCAACGCTTTTTTGCTCACCCTCCTACTGGATTCACACACAACTGAACTAGAAAACTTAAAACTACTGGGTGTTGTGTTGCACTAGCAATAGCTCGTAGATACTCCGTTAAAAATCGAGCATATTTTGGACAGGGTATCTACACGCTGTTGAAGTATAGGCATTTTCAAGTCCAGATAAAATCTTTTAGCTGCTCTATTGTTATTATCCTAAAGGGTTTCTTTATATCGCGGCGGTCAGAAATGCGCTGCCCCTCTGGAAACCTATCTTTGGTATGTATAATGCCTCTGCCATTATTAACAGAGCGTTCAATATATTCGGTAACAGCGATGTGGCGACCATTTAACTGTTTTCTATGGAGTTTATTGATGATTCTTTTGGCAGCCTCGTCTGGCTGAATAGATAAAATGGCATGAAACTCCAGTGCATCAGAGTCCTTATTCTTTTGTGCTAACACTGAAATACGTTTTATTGTTCCAGATTTACTAAATATGCCACCTTTTAGAGCTGGCTCTACAAACTGTAGAATTTGTTTATAGGTCGTATTTTGGGGTATATATTTCAAAATTACTTGCGTAGAAAAGTTAGTAAGGTAATGTGGGGCAATAGGCAAAGACTGAGTTTTATTATCTTCTTTCCATGATACCCAATAAATTTCACATTGCTCTTGCTTGCCCCTTATATCAGCTCTTTTAAACTGCCGAGTTTGGTTTTGCAATATAGCGGGAAGTTCAGCATAGACAGCGGCAGTTGTCATGATTTGGTCAGCTTTGGCAATCCCTGCAACTCGCGCTGCCACGTTGACAGTGTCACCAAAAACATCGTTAGCTTCACAAATAACCAAGCCATAATGAAAGCCTATGCGAATAGACAACGGTTGTTTTGAATTTTCCCTGCTGTCTTTTACCGCATTTTGCATGGCACAGGCTGCGTTTAGCGCGAGTTGTGCATTAGGGAAAGTACACATAATTTCATCACCGATGGTTTTAATCAGCGTACCTTTATAAGGTGAAATCTCGCTAACCATAGTCTTGATGCAGTTTGCGGTAAAATGACGCGCCAAATCATCACCGAGACTATCGTAAAGTGAGGTGCTGTTACAAATATCTGCAAACAGTACGGCAAGTTTTCTTGTGGTTTGTTCTACGGTGAACAAAGATTTCACCTCCCGACCATTAAAATAAGTATCAACTTTAGGAGTAAGGCTTAGATCAGCGTTAAGATCAAGTGCAAACATCCAGCTATCAACTACCCAAAGAGCAGAAGATTTATCAATGCAAAAATTCTCATGCAGTTGTAAGCTTAAGCTGGCGGCTAATACTTTGAATGGAACTGAATTGTTTTTTAGCAGCTTATCAGCAATACCTTCTGTCGCTGATAAAACCCATAAATAAATTTCTGCGTTGAATTGACCTTTTGCGTATTCCCTAAGAATAGCTTGAAGTCTCAAAGGATCATGAATAATGTCAATACCATGCTCATGAAGCGCGTTCCGTAATAAATATTGTGCTTTGTTATCCATAGTGTGTGCCATGACTATATCACCAAAAAACTTAGTAAGACGGAATAATCAGCTTATGGATTAGCAACAATGGACAAGAATATTTTCACAGTCTCTAACACTAACTCGACCTGCTACTTACGCCAAAATTCGGGTATAAATAAAATTACAATCGAAAAAATTTGCACCCTTCCTAACAGCATGGCAAACGCACAAACGCAGGTTTGAAAGTCAGTCAAACTGGCATAATTAGTGGCTGGCCCTACTTGGTTTAAACCAGGCCCCGCATTATTAAAACAGGCAATGATAGCACTAAACGCGCTGATAAAATCCATGCCACTGAATAGCAAGGTGAACACTAAAATCACAATGCACATAAAGTACAGGAAAATAAAACCCATCACTGAGGTGACAATGTCATTTTTAACCACGGTGTCGCCAATTTTTAACGGACGCACAGCAAAGGGATGAATGAATTTAAACATCTCCAAACGGGCTTGTTTCATTAAAATAATGGTTCTAATCATCCGAATACCGCCACCCGTAGACCCCGATGAGGCAGACAAACAGCTTAAAAATAGCATCCACATGGGAATAAATATTGGCCAATTATTAAAATCTTGACTGGCAAACCCACAATCGGTGGCAATGGTGATTAAGTTAAAAGAGGCGTGACGTAAGGCGGTTAAAAAATCAGGATACGTTCCCGCGTGTTGCAACATCATAGCGGCAACTACGCAACTACTGATGATTAATAACAAAAAACTTTTCGCTTCGACATCATCCAAGTAAGGGTTCAATGAACGTTTACGCAAGGCGACAAAGTGGGTCGCAAAATTAATGGCGGCAAGTAATTGAAAAATACTCAGCACCACTTCTATCGACACCGAATTAAAAAAACCCACACTGTTGTCATGGGTCGAAAAGCCCCCTAAACTCATAGCGGAAAAGGCATGACAGATAGCATCAAACCAATCCATTCCCGCAAAGCGTAACGCAATAATGCACGCTACTGAAAAACCTGCATAAACCATCCACAAGGCTTTGGCGGTTTGGGCAATACGCGGTGGCAAATCGGATTCTTTCACCGAACCAGGGGTTTCTGCTTTGTACAACTGCATACCGCCGATGCCTAAAATTGGCAAAATCGCTACCGCAAAAATAATAATCCCCATACCCGCTATCCAATTTAATTCATGTCGCCATAAATTAATCGACATCGGTAACGCATCGATGCCACTCAGAATAGTTGCTCCCGTGGTGGTCAGTCCTGAGGTAGTCTCAAAATAGGCATCAACAAAGCTCAATTCGGGAAAATTCAGTAATAGCGGCAGGGTACAGAACACGGGGCTTAATGACCACGTCATAGCGACCAATAAAAATCCTGCTTGTCGCGAGACTTTTTTGGGTATGCGTAGCGTAGGCAAAAACATCAATAACCCAAATAGAAAGGTGATTAATGAGCCGTCAAAAAAAGCGGTGCTAGCACCATCATCAGCAATCAGGGAGGTCAGTAAGCAAGTCGTCATCAGACCGCTAAAGCCCATGGTTACTAGGCCGAAAATGTGGATGATAGTCAGGATAACATTCATAGGATTTGCTACAAGGTTAAAAGATCAAGATTCGAGAAAAAGTACATACTCTAAACCTTGTGACTTAAATCTGTTTTTACAGAATGGGCTGGAAGGTAGCTTCTATGTAAGCCACCAGTTTTTTGTCGATAGCAAACATAATGACATGATCGTTTTCTTCAAAAACGGTGTCGTGATGAATGGACACCACTTGCTGATTACGAATCAACGCTCCTAATACGATACCTGCTGGAAAATTGACTTTGCTGACAGGCACACCAACGACTGAATTACTCCCGTTACCGCGATGGGCAATGGCTTCAATGGCTTCGGCTGTACCACCGCATAGCGAAGTAACTTGTGCCACGTCACCACGGCGAACGTGCTTGAGAATACTACCTAAAGTTTCTTGATTCGGTAACACGGCAACATCAATGCCTGTTCCCGCTAGTAGCTTAGTGTATGAAATATGATTGAGCAGACAAATAGTTTTACGCGCACCTAGGCTTTTTGCTAACGCGGCAGAGATAATATTGACACCATCGTTTTCAGTAATGGCACAAAATAAATCGGTACTTTCAATAGACTCATCAAGCAATAACGATTCATCGGCACAATCACCTAACAACACCACGGTATTATTCAGATCATTGGCAATTTTTTGAGCGCGGTTAGGGTTTTTTTCAATAATTTTGACGTGGTGATCGTTTTCCAAGGCTAACGCTAAACGTTTACCAACGTGTCCACCGCCTGCAATAATAATACGCTTTAACGGCTCTTCTAGCTTATTCAATTCTTTAAGTACGCGGCGAACTTCTTTACGCGGCGCGACAAAAAACACTTCATCGTCTGTTTCGATAATCGATTCCCCGTTGATTGGTAACGGCTTACCTTGTCGAAAAATAGCAACAATACGAATTTTACCTGTAGTAAAACGCTCCTTGAGTGAATTAATTTGTTTACCTGTTAAAACGCCATCTTCGGTTACGCGCACCGAAAACAAACGCACTAAGCCATCGGCAAAATCAGAAATATGTAGCACACCTGGAAAATCAATTAAATTGCGTATCGACTCCATGACAATTTGTTCAGGGCTAATCACATGATCGACAGGAATACCTAATGGGCTGAATAAATTAGGATTTTTCATATAATCAATTGCGCGTACTCGTGCGATAGTCTTTGGACGACTATACAGAGCGTTAATAATCACACACGCCAACATATTCGTTTCATCACTGTCGGTGACTGCAATCACTATATCAGCATGACTAACCCCTGCTTGCTCTAATATGCTCGGATGCGCAGCATTGCCTGCAACCGTGGCGATATCAAAACGCTCTTTTAAAGCATCCAGCAGTAAGGGATTAAAATCAATCACTACAATATCGTTTTCTTCACTTGCCAATGCACCAGCAACTGATGAACCCGTAACACCCGCCCCAAGAATAACTATCTTCATTAAGTCATACCGTTAGAAAAGTATTGTATCTTTGATACGAAACCGCGCATTTTACGCGAATAATGCGGTTAATAACCAGAATAACCTTATCCAGTCCAAACAGAAGTGCGCTGTAAATAGCTTTCTGACTGCATTTCGATGAGCCTTGACACTGTACGTTTGAATTCAAACACGCCATCGCCTTCCGTGTAAAGCGCGTGAGCTGGGACTTCTGCGGTGCAAATCAATTGCACTTTATGCTCGTAGAGTGCGTCAATCAGTGTCACAAATCGTTTGGCTTCATTACGCTTATCTGCGGTTAATTTTGGAATGTCGGTCACTATCAGCGTACTAAATTGATTAGCGAGTGTTAAATAATCAGCCGAACCTAAGGGCTGTACGCACAGTTCGGCAAAAGACAACAGCGCGATATTTTTATATACTGCCGACAAAAATACTTGTCTGCCCAATAGCTGTAAAACCCCTGATTGCTTAGTGGCACAGTGTGTTAATCCGTTATAAGTTTGTTGCACAAAGTCATTCGCCTTGGCATCGAGTGGAAAATAGTAGGTGTTATTTAATGCGGGTGAGTAACTAAGTCGATAATCGATCTTTACAGCCAATTCGATAATGCTGGCTTCGCTTTGCAATAACTGGGTAAATGCTAAAGACTGCTCTTTTAGCAACCCACCTTGATATAAGTTATTAGGGTGACGATTAGAGGTAATCACCATCACCACACCCAGCTCAAATAAACGACTAAAAAGTCGCTGCAAAATCATAGCGTCGGCTATATCAGTGACATGAAACTCGTCAAAACAAAGTAGCAAGGTAGAGTCTTTGATTTTTTTCGCCAGTGTAGGAATCGCATCTGGCTGGTTTTGTTGTTGTGCTTGATGAATAAAGGCGTGGACTTCCAGCATAAAGGTATGAAAATAAACCCGCCTTTTTTGTTTTAACGGGCAAACCTCATAAAATAAATCCATTAACATGGATTTACCACGTCCAACATCGCCAAAAATATATAAACTTTGACATTTTTGTTGTGTCGATAATCCTAGTTTACGCGCTAACGGTTTATGACTCTGGGCATTCGTTAGCAGTAGCTTATCCAATAAGGCTTGTAAATGGCGAATAGCGTTGAATTGTATTTCATCGTATTTAAGCGCGTGTTGCTCGACTTGCTGTAAATATCGCTGCTCCAGTGTCCTAGATACTTTAGGAGGTTGCGTGACAGTATTCAATAGTACAGGTTGAAAAAACTTTTTTAGCATGATGTAAGCGACAGCTGTGAAAACATTGATTTAGCAAACCACGTTGTAATATAAAGTTAGTTTAACCCCACTGAGTATTTTTGTCTGATAAAAAATTCAATCTATGTTTTTGTGATAACATTGCATCCCTTTGCTCCACCTTTATTTTGACGTTATTTATGATTAAACAAAGAACTTTAAAAAATACCATCAGAGCCACAGGCGTAGGTCTACACACGGGCGAAAAAATCTATTTAACCTTGCGACCCTCCGAACCCAATACGGGCATTCGATTTCGCCGCGTAGATTTAGATGAACCAGTGACTATTCAAGCCACACCTAGCAATGTCGGTGAAACTGTTCTATCAACCACACTGGTGGCAGGTGATGTCAAAATTTCCACCATCGAGCATTTATTATCCGCCTTTGCAGGTTTAGGTATCGATAACGCGATTATTGATGTCAGTGCCGCTGAAGTGCCAATTATGGATGGCAGTGCTGGACCTTTTGTATTTTTACTGCAATCAGCAGGTGTTGAAGAACAGGACTGTCCTAAACAATATATTCGTATCAAGCGCAGTATTCGCGTTGAAGACGGCGATAAATGGGCGGAATTTAATCCGTTTGAAGGTTTTAAAGTCACTTTTACCATTGATTTTGAACACCCTGCTTTTGAAGAACACGTTAAAACCGCGACAATGGATTTTTCCTCAACGACCTTTGTAAAAGAAGTCAGCCGCGCCAGAACTTTTGGTTTCATGAAAGACATTCAAATGCTCAGAGACAACAACCTCGCACTCGGTGGTAGTCTTGATAATGCGATTGTGGTTGATGACAATAAAATTCTTAATGAAGATGGACTGCGTTGTGCCGATGAATTTGTGAAACACAAAATTCTCGATGCAATTGGTGATTTATATCTATTAGGATATAGCTTAATTGGCGAGTTTATCGGCTATAAATCAGGTCATGGTTTAAACAATAAATTACTGCGTACTTTATTGGATAATACTGACGCGTGGGAAATGGTCACTTTTGATAATGATGAAGAAGCTCCTATTTCGTTTATGCGTTCTGCACAAACGCCTAGACCCCCTGAGTAATTAATCTTTATTAGATAGCCGTGCGAGCGTCGCGCTTAACTTAAGTAGCGCGGCTTTTAACGGCTCATCGGCAATATTAAGACTATCTTTTTGTAACTCTGCTATTTTTTCTGCACAAGGCAATCGTGCTTTGCGTTCAGACTGAGTAACAAATCCCACTTCCTGAGTCATCACCTTAATCTGCACTGTATCTACTAATAGCTCATTGGCAGCAAGAATAACGCCATTATAAAAACGCAATTGTGATGCCCACGCTGCCGAATCTGTATACAGCAACAGCTTTTTATCTTTTATTAAACAACAGTAAATATGTTCTGCTAAATCGAATGGCAACAGCTTTTGAATGGTGAGCAAAAGCCGTTTTTGTTGCCCAATCTGACCGTGAAAATATGCCATTGTGTGGTTTTGAAAAGACAATGGGCTTTTAGAAGTCGTTTCTTTAGCTGTCATAAATCACCTATTACGCGTGTAGGGTGAACACGCTCTTTGCCCGCCTTTTAGAAAGGTTGGCAAAAAGCGGACTCAGCCATGTTATTTAGCTTTGATAACTATCCATTTGATTAAAATTCAAATACCGATAAGTATCGTCAGCCGTCGCATTTATCTGTCCAGCATAACTCATATATTCTGCAACGCTAGGGATTTTACCTAACAGCGAACACACGGCTGCCAATTCTGCTGATGATAAATACACCTGCGCTCCATCACCCAAACGATTGGGGAAATTGCGCGTAGACGTTGAAACCACGGTGGCATTTGCAGCCACTCGTGCCTGATTACCCATGCACAATGAACAACCAGGCATTTCTGCTCGCGCTCCTGCTTTAGCAAAGGTATCGTAATAGCCTTCTTTGGTCAGTTGGCTTTCGTCCATTTTAGTCGGTGGTGCAATCCATAATTTACTGGGTAATTCGCCTTTTTGTTGTTCAAGCAATTTACCTGCGGCACGAAAATGTCCGATATTGGTCATGCACGAGCCTAAAAACACCTCATCAATTTTTGTACCTGCGACTTCCGATAACGGCTTAATATCATCAGGATCATTCGGACACGCCAGCAACGGCTCTTTAATGTCGCTCATATTGATTTCAATGACTTCAAAGTATTCGGCATCAGCATCGGCTGTTAGTAATACAGGATTAGCCAGCCAATCCTGCATGGCTTTAATACGGCGTTCAATGGTGCGCACATCGCCATACCCTTGGGCTATCATCCAACGCAACAGCGTGATATTGGAATTCAAATATTCGCGTATCGGTGCTTCATTCAAACGCACGGTACAACCACCCGCTGAACGTTCTGCTGACGCATCGGATAATTCAAACGCTTGCTCCACTTTCAAATCAGGCAAGCCTTCGATTTCTAAAATCCGTCCTGAGAACACGTTTTTCTTGCCCTTTTTATCCAGCGTCAACAATCCACGTTGTAAGGCAACGTAAGGAATCGCATTGACCAAATCACGCAGGGTAATTCCCGCCTGCATTTCCCCTGTAAAGCGCACTAACACCGATTCAGGCATATCCAAAGGCATCACACCTGTTGCCGCCGCAAATGCCACTAAACCCGACCCCGCTGGAAAGGAAATACCTATCGGGAAACGGGTATGCGAATCGCCGCCCGTGCCGACGGTATCAGGCAATAACATACGATTTAGCCATGAATGAATAATGCCATCCGCAGGACGCAACGCAACGCCGCCACGATTCATAATAAAATCTGGTAGCGTGTGGTGCATAGTGACATCAATTGGTTTTGGATACGCAGCAGTATGGCAAAATGATTGCAACACTAAATCAGCCGAAAAACCCAAACAGGCTAAATCTTTTAATTCATCGCGGGTCATTGGGCCTGTGGTATCTTGCGAACCCACGGTAGTCATCTTCGGTTCGCAATAAGTATTCGGACGCACACCCGCAACACCACAGGCTTTACCGACCATTTTTTGTGCCAGCGTGTAACCTTTGCCACTGTCTGCTTTATCTACTGAACGAACAAAAATTTCAGACGCACCCAAACCTAAAGTTTTACGCGCTCTATCGGTTAAACCACGTCCGATAATCAGCGGAATGCGTCCACCTGCTCGCACTTCATCCAATAACACATCGGTTTTTAATTCAAACGAACAAACCACCTCTTCGCTGTCATAACGTTTCACCACGCCTTGATAGGGATAAATGTCGATAACATCACCCATAGCCATGTTGCTCACATCACACTCAAATGGCAACGCGCCTGAATCTTCCATTGTGTTGAAGAAAATTGGTGCGATTTTGCCACCGATACACACGCCACCTTCGCGCTTATTCGGAATAAACGGAATATCACGCCCTGTAAACCACAGCACTGAATTAGTCGCCGATTTGCGTGATGAACCTGTACCAACTACGTCACCAATGTATGCGACAGGAAAGCCTTTTTCTTTTAACACTTCAATTTGCAATTCCGCGTTAGTAATACCCTCACGCGGCATTTTTAACATCGCTTTTGCGTGCAAAGGAATATCAGGACGTGACCACGCATCAGGCGCAGGCGATAAATCATCGGTATTGGTTTCGCCCGTGACTTTAAACACCGTCACTGTTAATTTTTCAGGCATCACAGGCTTGCTGGTAAACCATTCGGCATCCGCCCACGATTGCAATACTTGTTGAGAAAACGCATTGCCCGCCTCGGCTTTTTCCTGCACATCATGAAAGGCATCAAATACCAACAACGTATGAGATAACGCCTTAGCCGCAATCGGTGCGAGCTCAGCGTTATCCAATAAATCAATCAGCGGTGCGATGTTATAACCGCCCAACATAGTGCCTAATAATTCCGTAGCCCGTTCAGCGGTTAAAATCGGTGAAGTCGTTTCGCCTTTAGCAATCGCAGCTAAAAAGCCCGCTTTAATGTAAGCAGCTTCATCAACACCCGCTGGAATGCGATTTTCCAACAAGTCGATGATAAACGCTTCTTCATCCGCAGGTGGTTGTTTAATGAGTTCAATTAATGCCGCTGTTTGTTCTGCATTCAAGGGTTTAGGTACTACGCCCTCAGCGGCGCGTTCAGCAACGTGTTTACGGTAAGTTTCTAGCATAGTGGATTCCTTAATTAAGAAAAATATTTTATTGAGTGTAACTATCATTAACACGCCAAGCAAGGGTAGCCATTTTAGCCATATTTTCTTGGCGTAATTGTAAGCTATCTCTATTCCATAGAGCAGATTGTATATCTTGAGTTATTTGGTATTGGCTGTTTTGATAAAAAGATTGTTTTTCAATATAACTTTTGTTTTTAATTTCACGATTTATTTTTTGTTCCAACAAAGTATAATTTCCTAAACGGTAAACATTGCTTTCCCATTCTTTGTAAGGAAACACGCTTTCCCAGATTTCACTAGGATTTTCTGGCAAAATATGCTCAATAGTGGCAAGGTCATCATCAAAATCATAATTGTGACTACTCACATTGAATTCTAAAGTAAATAAAATATAGCGAATTAAACGCTTGCCAGAATTTGTTTTAATTGTTTTATAAGAAAAATCATTGATAAATATATCATCTGAAATATAAACTCTTTTCAATGCTTGAAAAATTTGTTGTGGCGATTTTATACTGCCATCATTTATTTTTATTGCCGCTTCATTGTAAGTTTTTTCCAATTCATTAGGGTTTTTTCCACCAATAATGTTATAACGAAATGAAATAACTAAACAAATATCTAAAACTTTATAAAATTTATCGGGTGATGTTAAATAAAATTTGTCATAAGCAGCAAACAATAATGGATAAATTTGTTTTACTTTAAATAAATCTATTATCTTTATTGCATTACGAATATCTTTGGCGCAACTATCATCTATTCGCCATAAATCATGATTTGGCTGAGAAAGTGCTTGATAAAAATATGAGAATTTCTCTAACTCATCCAGCAAAGCAATAACCTTATTCTCTCTTTCATTATTCTTGTTTTCAAATTTATTTTTTATAGCTTTAAATAAACCATCTTTTCTAATAAGTTTTTCTTTTGAATTAATATAAACTCTTAAGAATTCAGGTAATTTTTTGATGCTAACCGTATCAGAAATTTTTTCCCATTGTTTTTGAATATGTTGTAAATCATTTTCTGATTTAATCAAAGAAAATAAATAATTTTTTAACAAGTCAGTTGAAGTTAATTCAACACCACGAGCATTTAACGTTTCAAAAACTGTATAAGCATTAATTTCATCTTGCACGCTAATTTGAATAAACAGCAATTGTCTTGCTACAGATTCTGTTAAAAAATCTGAAAAATTACGTCCTGTTTTCAGATACTCTAACTCGGACAACTTTGATAAAAAATAATTATATCCATGCCATAATAATTTATCAGAATCATTGAGTGACTTAGGGTTTATTGGTTTTTTGAACTGCAATAAATTAGTTTGGTAAAAGTTATCGTTGTTTTTATTTAAAAATAATTTGCTTGAATAAAAAAGAGAACTAGGATTTTTACGACCAAGATAATCATTTCTTAATAATGATACTCTTTCTTCATTTTCTGCTGTTTCAATACCACTTTCTTTTAGTTGCCTTATTTTTTCAATAACAGCAATAGCAATAATACTGAGCGTTACTAGCCTTTGCTGACCATCGATAATAAAAAATTCTTTTTCATTACTGCCATCTTGTAAAACAATAGCCCCCATATAATGGTAGTTACTACTGTTATCTTGCAAATTGATTATATCTTGCCACAAATCATCCCAATTTTCTTCTTCCCATGAATAATCACGTTGATATAAAGGCACACGATAAATCTTGCCATTACCAATAATATCACCAAAATTAACGGTATCAGTATCCAGTACATTAGTTTTAGCCATATAAAATTCTCTTTGTATTTTTTAAATTATTTTATTTTTCTACATTAGCCAGCTTAACAATATCATCAGCAATCGCTTTTTTATTCATGATAAAAGTATGAACCGCAGGGACAGTTTCTGTGGGAATAGGGGGTAATAAGGTTTCAGTGACTGATAATACGCCATCATTGGCTTGTTCACCAAAAGGGGAATATCGCCCGCGTAATCCAGCATTACCCGCGTATATTTTTGTTGGCATATCGGGTAGGTGTAGTGAATCCATAAAAATTGGATTGGCTAATAACTGCCCCATTTCACCTGTGAGCATTTTATATAAACGTGAGGGCGCGAGCTTTCGGGCGGCAAAACAGGCTTTGGTGGGTGGGGCTAGGAAAAAACACGCTACGGGTTTGTGAGTCAGTTTGGGTAATACGCCGCGTGTCAATACCGTGCCGAGTGAATGTCCGATGATGATGAATTCATCGTTGCGGGTATGTTGGTGAATATAGCTTTCCAGTCGATTAACGCACGTTTCCCAGCGTTCAAAGGCGGCTGAATACGCGAAAAAATGTGGTCGAATACCTGCTGACCGCAGTCGCATCGCCAATATCAGCATGGAAGCAGGAGTGCGTCCCATGCCATGAATCAAAATAGCTTGCATCGCTGATTCCTCATTTGTTTGGCTTAATATTAAGCCCTTCAACTTCTACAGACTCAGTACGAACTTAACTGTAGGCAGTGATACACAGCGTACTCTAATTTCCCTGTAAATCGGTCAATGCAGCTAACGCGCTTTTATAATCTGGTTCATTCGATAATTCACTGACCAATTCGGTGTAAATAACTCTGTCTTTTTCATCAATCACTATCACAGCGCGGGCGGTGAGTCCTGCCAATATCGAATCGACTAACTTCACACCATAATCCTCGGCAAAACTAGAACGAAAGGTGGATAACGGAATAACGTGATGTAGGCTTTCATTGCTGCAAAAGCGGCATTGGGCAAATGGCAGGTCGGCGGAAATCACTAATACAACGGTGTTGTGTAAATGGGTAGCTTTTTCATTGAATTTAAGGGTAGAAGCCGCACAGGTTGGCGTGTCAACACTGGGGACAATGTTGAGTATTTTTCGTTTTCCACTGTAAGTACCTAATGTGACATCCTTCAATTTGCCATCGACTAAGGTAAAGTCGGGGGCTTTTGTACCAACTAAGGGTAACGCGCCATTAGTTTCTATGGGTTTGCCTTGGAAAGTGATGATGGTCATAAATAGCCCTCTAATAAATGTAAAAGTGATATTACGGAGTACGCTTTTTTAGCTTTATTTCTTAGGTTTGTTGCGTGATAGTAAGCGTTTTTTCTTTTCCACCGCCCATTCTGTAGGCTTGGCTTTCTGTCCATGAAACGGATTAACTGGCGATTTAAACTCTATGCGTATCGGTGTACCCGCTAACCCTAATTTATCACGGTAATAGTTAGTTAAATAACGTTTATAAGACAGCGGCAATACATCAGTTTGGACACCGTGAATAATGATAATTGGTGGATTACGTCCACCTTGATGCGCGTATTTCAATTTAATACGCCGCGTGTTGACTACGGGTGGTTGATGCGCAGTGGTGGCTTCTTTTAAAATCCGCGTTAATACAGGCGTGGACATATCGATCATGGTGGACGCATACAGCTGATGCACCATATCAAATAATTTGCCAACGCCACTGCCATGCAATGCAGAGATGGGGTGTTTTTCAGCAAAATCTAAAAACGCGAGTTTAAATTCCAGATGCCGTTCTATCGTGCCTTTTTGCGTTTGACTCAAACCATCCCATTTATTCAGTCCGATAATCAGCGGTCTGCCTGCTTCTAACACTAAGCCTAATAAATGCGCGTCTTGATCGGTAATACCTTCGGTAGCATCGATTAAATAAATCACCACATTGGCTTTTTCAATCGCTTGTAATGATTTAATAACGCTGAATTTTTCAATGGTTTCAGCGATTTTAGAACGGCGGCGCATTCCAGCAGTATCAATCAGGGTAAATTGTTTGCCATTACGCTCAAAAGGAATATAAATACTGTCGCGAGTTGTACCTGGTTCATCAAATACGATGACGCGTTCTTCGCCTAATAAGCGATTTACCAGTGTGGATTTACCGACATTCGGACGACCGACGACGGCGATGGCAATGCCTTTTTTTGCATCTTCTTCCGCTTCTTCTTTGCTTTCAGGCGGCAATAGTTGATAGGCGTGTTCCAGTAGTTCGGGTATGCCTCTGCCGTGTGAAGCGGCAATGCGCACAGGTTCGCCCAATGCTAAAGCGTAAAAATCAGCAGCGGCGATAGTGCTATCAATGCCATCGACTTTATTAGTGACCAGCACAATGGGCTTGTTAAGCTTTCTTAAAGAGTCTGCAATAACTCTATCTGACGCGCTTAAACCTTCACGCGCATCCACCATGAAAAATACTAAATCAGCTTCTTCCAAAGCGATTTGTACTTGTTTTCGAGAGATGCTATCAATACCTTGTGCGTTATCGGCGATACCGCCTGTATCAACGACTAAACAAGGACGATTTCCATGTTTAACGCGTCCATATTGACGGTCACGAGTTAAGCCCGCAAAATCAGCAACCAGAGCTTCGCGGCTTTTGGTTAAGTAGTTGAATAAAGTGGATTTTCCCACATTGGGTCGCCCGACTAGGGCTATTACAGGTAACATATTAATTCGCTGTTAATGCGGCGAGTGTGCCGTCTTTTGCATAAACATAAACAATACCATCAGCAACGATGGGTTTGGTATCTATGCCGCTATCGCTGATTTGTACACGTCCCAATTGCCTGCCATCACGCGTACTAAGCCAATGTACATAGCCATTATAATCAGCCACTACCACATAATCTTGATACAACACAGGGGCAGTTAAACTGCGATAACTGAGTTCTTTTTGTTTCCACAGCCCCGCGCCACCTCGTTGTTCTATTTGTAAAACCTGTCCTGATGAATCAGATAAATACAAATGACGATTGTCGTAACTTAAACCTGTATGCGAGGAAATTTTGTCGTTGCGCCATAACACTTCGCCATCGCTTACAGAAATAGCACTGACTCCACCGTTATAAGCAGCGACATAAATGGTGTCGCCTGTTTCTATGGGATCAACATCCAAATCGACTAAGCGTTCAATTTCAGAACGCCCTTTAGGCATAGCGATGGTAGCTTCCCAGATATATTTACCGTTGTTTAAATGCAAAGCAACTAATTTACCATTGTCATAACCAACAATTACCTTGTCACCAACAATCAACGGAGACCCAGTGCCGCGTATGCTTAAGGCAGGCACACTGTGTTCATAACTCCATAATCGTCTACCTGTTCTCTCATCAAGAGCAACAATTTCGCCCGCTGTGGTACGCACAATGACAATGCCTTTGGCTATCACAGGCATAGCGAGTATTTCACTCGAAACCGTATTTTCCCAAAGCTGTTCGCCATTTTCACTATTGAGGGCAACGACTTTAGCTTTACTTGATCCCAAAATAATTCGACCAGCCGCTAAGCTAGGGCCTGCTGAGAAAGGTATTTCGGTTTCTACTTCCCAAAGCAATGAGCCTGTTTTTGCATCCCTTGCTTCTACCACGCCTTCTCTGTCAGCGGCAATAATTTTCCCTGCACCAATCGCTGGTATTAATTTTAGCGTCCGTCCATCAGCACCGACACCGACACTTTCTTTCCAAAATACCTTAACATCCAGTTCTGGAGTATATTCGACCAATGGCGTGGGTGGTTCGGCATTGTCTTGACCACCACTAAAATAGTCGAAAACACCAGACATGGATTCTTTGACTGTAGCACAGCCTACCAACACTAAACAAAGCAGTAGTAACAGGGTAATTTTACGCATTATTTTTTACTTTCCACCCGCTCAGGCGCGGTCAAATCATCAATTTTTAATTGCAATAGCGGTGATTTAGAACCATTGCGCAACGCGGTTTGGTAAGAAGTACGCGCTTGATCTAAACGGTTTAAGGCAACGTATAAATCACCCACTAATTCATCATAATTACTGGAATAACTGGCTGAACTCGCGGGGTCAATTTTGTTAATCAACTCTAAGCCTTGCTCATATTCTTTGGTTGCCAGCATTAAGCGAACTAATCTGATTTTAGCGATATTACTCAATTCTTTGTTTGAGCTTTCACCAATTTTTGTCAGAATCTGTTTCGCGCTTGCAGTGTCATTTTGCTGAACTTTTAACTGTGCCTGATATAAGCCGCTGTAAAGCGCGTAATCTGTTTTGGGGTAATCAGTTTGAAGCTGTATAGCTAATTTTTCTATGTTGTCTTTGGCATTGCTATCAACAGCTTTTAAAAGTTCTGCATAAATTATCGATGCTTTCTCTGCTTGGCTGTGCTTGTAATCTTGCCAATACTGCATACCTAAAATTGCAATAATACCGACGATTATGCCAATGATGGTAGATTGTCCGTTTTCCTTCCACCATCTTTGTGCCGATTCAAGGCGTTCTTCTTCTGTTGTATCTAAAATTTCCACTGCTATTCTCTTGGTTATCAATTTAAAAACGCGATTTGTAAAAATTCAATCGCTGCTGTCTGTGATAATACTTGCTGTTCTTGTTGGTCACGCAAGGATTTAATACTGACTTCACCGCGACTGGCTTCATCATCACCTAAAATTAGCGCATAGCTCGCACCACTTTTATCGGCTTTTTTGAATTGGCTTTTGAAGCTACCGCCAACACAATCCACTTGTAATTTTAAGCCTGCGATTTGATTTCTGATGGCTTCGGCAAGATAAAATCCTTGTTGTGTGGCTTGCTCACCGACACGAATCAAATACACATCAACAACTGGCTCTACAGGTAACTCTAAAGTTTCCATTAACGCCAATAAGCGTTCCATGCCCATTGCAAAACCGACAGCATGATTAGGTTTGCCGCCTAGTTGTTCGATTAGACCGTCATAGCGTCCACCTGCACACACTGTCCCTTGTGAACCTAGCTCAGTTGTTACCCATTCAAACACGGTTTTACTGTAATAATCTAAGCCGCGTACCAAGCGAGTATTAATTTCATAACCTATACCAACATTATCCAATAAAGTGGTAATAGTTTTAAAATGCGTCAGACTTTCTTCACCTAAGGTCGCCATTAATTCAGGCGCGTTAGCCACTACGTCTTTCATCGCTGGATTTTTAGTATCCAAAATGCGTAGCGGATTGGTCTTGAGTCGCCGTAAGCTGTCTTCATCAAGTTGTTCTAAGTGTTGTTGAAAATAGCTCACTAAACTGTCACGATACACCAGACGCTCAGCAATCGATCCCAATGAATTCAATTGTAAACTCACTTTGTCACGAATGCCTAAGCGTTTCCAAAGCCTATCCATCAGTAAAATAAGTTCGGCATCAATATCAGGCGCAGACATACCATAGGTTTCAACGCCTAATTGTATAAATTGCCGATAGCGTCCTTTTTGTGGACGCTCATGGCGATACATAGCTCCGTAATACCATAAACGATGCACTTGATTATGCAGTAAACCATGCTCTAAACAGGCGCGTAAACAGCCCGCCGTACCTTCGGGACGCAGGGTTAAAGAATCACCATTACGGTCATCAAAGGTGTACATTTCTTTTTCAACTATATCAGTGACTTCACCGATAGAGCGTTTGAATAACTCGGTTTTTTCCACGATGGGCAGACGGATTTCTGAATAGCCGTAGCCACTCAATACCTCGCGGATGATTTTTTCTGCGTATTGCCAAAGTGGAGTTTGATCGGGTAGCACATCGTGCATTCCTCGTATTGCTTGTATATTGTTTGCCATAATATGTGACGACTTTATTGTGGTCGTTGCGTCGATTTAATTTGTTTTGCTTCGTTTGAATAAGGAAAATTTTCTAACAATAGATTAGTATATTCCTTCACTAGCATATCATTTTTTAACGCACTTTCTGTTTGGATTGCTAACCATAACGATTCGGGGGTCTGTGTGGCAACCGATAAATAGCGTTGTAAATATTCTTGTGCTGCCTTGAAGTCGCCATTTTGATAACTTAATTTTTGCATTTCCTGTAATACAGGCGCGTAATTTGGATTAACTTGTAAGGCTTTTTCAAAATAACCTTGAGCGTTTTTCTTGTCACCCATCGCCATTTGGCAACGTCCTGCATTAGTAAATGCCATCCACGGTGTTTCGTTTAACATATCGGTACTGGCTTTGACCAATAAAGTCATACCTCTGTCAAACTCGCGTCTATCACAAAGAAATCGTCCAAAATTATTCAGTAAACTCAAATTTTCGGGATCTAGGTTTAAAGAAAGCTCATATTGACTTCGAGCGTCGTCATATTTATTAAGCTTTTCATATAAAAAAGCTAGCGCGATATGAGCGGGGACACTATTAGAATCACTTTTTAAGGCTAACTCTAAATTTTCTTTCGCCGCTGGTAGATTGTTCAGATTCAAATAACGTACACCTAACTGTAAATGGACATCTGCTCCATCAGCTGCTTCTCTTTCAGCCACAGTGGAACAAGCAACCAAGGCGATAGGCAACAGACAACGTACAATTTGATTAAATTTTTTAAGCCACACGTTCTGAACTCACATTAGCCAATTTAAGGTGTCTACGGCTTTTATCTTGCACTTGTCCAACTAACTGACCACAAGCTGCATCAATGTCTTCGCCGCGTGTTTTTCTGATGGTAGTGACTATCCCTGCATCATTTAATAGCGTTTTAAACTGATTCATAGTTTCTTTGCTAGAGCAACGATAAACCGACTGAGGAAATGGGTTAAAAGGTATTAAGTTAATTTTTGCTGGAACGGTTTTTAATAGTTTTATCAAACCGTAAGCATCGGCTAAGGAATCGTTCACCCCTGCTAACATCACATATTCAAAGGTGACGGTACGGCGTGGTGCAAGTTTGGCATTTGCCCGACAGGCTTCCATTAACTCTTTTAACGGATACTTTTTATTGATAGGCACTAACTCATCACGCAATTCATCACGCACTGCGTGTAATGACACAGCTAAACTGACATCACACACTTCTGTTAAGCGATACATCGCAGGCACAACACCTGAGGTACTGATGGTAACACGGCGTTTGGATAGCCCATAAGTAAAGTCGTCCATCATCAAATTCATTGCCGCAACCACATTATCAAAATTTAACAGCGGTTCGCCCATGCCCATCATCACCACGTTGGTAATTTTTGCGGTAGTCCCTAGACGCTTTTGCGCGACAAAAACCTGACCAATAATTTCAGACGTGCTTAAATTGCGATTAAAACCTTGTTGCGCAGTAGAGCAAAAGGTACACGCCAACGCACAACCAATTTGTGAAGACACGCACAAAGTACCGCGCCCTTCTTCGGGAATAAACACCGTTTCTATTCGATTGCCGCAATGCGTTTGCATCACCCATTTGCGGGTTTCATCGCTAGCGATTTGCTCGACGACAATTTCAGGCGTTTCAATACAACAGTTTTCATTGAGATAGGTGCGTAACGTTTTGCTAATATTAGTCATCAAATCGAAGTCTTGAACGTCTTCTTGATAAATCCATTTTAGCAATTGCGTCGCACGAAACGGCTTTTCGCCTAAACCGACAAAAAAGGCGGCTAAGCCTTTTCTGTCGAAATCCAGCAAATTAACTCGCCCGTTCGTCCTGAGCTTGTCGAAGGATGGATTAACGGGTTCTTGCACAGAGTTCATTGGCTGAGAAAAAATAAGCGATTTCTCTGGCAGCGGTTTCTACAGCATCAGAACCGTGTACCGCATTTTCATCAATGCTACTTGCGAAATCAGCACGAATTGTACCAGCCGCTGCGTCTTTAGGATTAGTCGCACCCATGATGTCGCGGTGTGCTAACACTGCGTTTTCGCCTTCTAACACTTGCATAATGACAGGGCCTGAAATCATAAAAGCGACTAAATCGTTAAAAAAGCCGCGTTCACTGTGTTCTGCATAAAAACCTTCGGCTTGTTCTTTAGTCAAATGCAACATTTTTGCCGCCACGATTTGCAAGCCATTGGCTTCAAAACGGCTGTAAATTTGACCGATAACATTTTTTGCCACTGCGTCAGGTTTAATGATTGAGAAAGTGCGTTCTATTGCCATTGTGTTGTAAGACTCTTAAAAATAATAAAGTGAGTAGAAATTATAACCGATTTATCGTTTAAAACGGCACGTTATAAAATGGACATTTGAATCGCTTTTTGTTCGGCTTTTTTTAATACATCAATAACATTAGGAAGTTGTAGTCGTTCGCCGTTAAGCATCTCTTCGACACAAACCACTTGTATTTTTGAATAAAAATTATTGGCTAACTTGACTTCACCGTATTTTTTACTTTCTTTAACTAGGTTTTCCATTGGATACAGTGTTAATAAAATACCCACTGCCGCGTTTTCGCGTTCAACTGTACCGTATAAATCGCGTATCACTGAGGGCGATAAAGTTTTATTAGACTTGACGCTAAACAATACTTGCTTAACGGTGTGTTTGTTGTCGCTATCAACGTCATCTAAAAAGGCAATGCCATCAATGCCAGCATCACCGCCTTTCTTTTCGTCGATGGTGGCGCGGTTGTTCGAATAACTTAACACCAACCATTTTTCAAACTCTTTACGGGTTCTATCATCTTGTTTATTCGCTAGAGCAATCGCACTATCCATATCTTTAGGAACACCGTTAATTTCTAACTGTTCAAGTAGGTTAGCGATATTTTTATCGACCACATTGTCAGTAAAATCTTTAATAAAGCTATGTTCTAGGCGTTTTAAAATCAGTGAAATACTTTGGTAGGTAATGTCTATGCCTATCCATTTTCTGCCTAACCTATGAGCAACCGCGATAGTTGTACCGCAACCGCAATAAGCGTCTAACACTACATCGCCTTCATTGGAACAGGCTTTGATAATGCGCTCTAGCAAGGCTTCGGGTTTTTGGGTTGGATAGCCTAAGCGTTCTTTGGCAGATGGATTAATAGCCTGTATATCTATCCACCAATCGTTAGGTAAAACGCCTTTGTCCAAATAGTATTTATATTCTTTTCCGTTTTTTATATTCCGTTGATACGATCTACCTTCATCATCATGCAGAATAGGTTCGTGCATAGTTGTAGTATCTCTTTCTAATGCAATAGCATCATAATTAAAAAGATAGTTTTTACTTTTAATGTACCAAAAAATAACATCATGCTTTTTAGGATAAAATTCTTTTGCGCGTCCACCAGTACTATAACACCAAATAATTTCATTTCTAAAATCGCCACCGCTGGAACAAAATACCCCATCACAAACCAATTTCAAATAATGGCTGGCGGTCGGGTCGCAATGTAAATAAAAGCTGCCAGTCGGTTTTAACACACGGCGAATTTCCGCAATGCGTAAAGTCATGCTAACTAGATAAGCCAGCAAAGAGCCTTTACCTAAAATCTGCTCCAAACCAATCATTAGCTTGATGCTTTGCGCGGATAACACACCGTTTTTGTTAGCAATAATTTCCCGTAAACCATGTTCCGCCATACTATCCCACGTCCATGTGTCAATAAATGCCTGCGATTGGGCTTTGTCTTCCGTACCGATGTTGTTGTAGATTTGGTTGTAGTTGCGCTTGGAATTAAACGGCGGATCGATGTAACATAAATCCACGCTATCACTGGCTAGGTGGTTGCGTAACACGTCTAAATTATCGCCGTAATAAATTTGGTTTTTCATGGTTAATGTTTCGGACAGTGCCTAGTGAGGGTCGAACCTATCGAGTTAACCCGTAATACGAAATAGCAAGTAGCTTAGATGGAGCGTAGCAGAATCTAAGCTACTCGCTATAGATTAAACTTGCTTTAATTCTAATCCCACAACTCACACCATGAACGCTATCATTTTATTGTGTGTTAGCTCTATGCTGACGCATACACCAATAAATTTCACCACTAAGTGAAGGAAACAACGCACCCCACAGTAGATTCAATCGCACCCAGAAAGGATAGTTTTCTAAGGCAAAATTGCGTTTACGAAGCATATAAGTGCCTGATAGAAAGTCCAAGTTTAACCCACAGCTTTCCGCCATGCTTTTTACTCGTTGTGGTGAAAAAGTGCTGACGTGTCCAAAATCAGCGGCGGTTTTGCGGATTTTTTCTTGGCGGTAGGCTTGGATAATTTGTGGCACCGCAGGAAAACCACCGATTAATACACCGTCTGACATTAATGCAGGGGCAAGTTTGGCAACCAATTCTTCAGGTTCAAATAAATGCTCAAGTAGATGTAACACAATAATGACATCGTATTTTTCAGCCAACTGAAACTCTGGCACATCGACATTGGCTTGAATTTGCTTGGTATAACCAGATTCGCTGAGTTCAGGTTGCAATTTGTAATCGACTGCCTCCCAGCATTCAATGTCAGTAAAACCTGCATCCTGCATATAACGACGCATTTGCCCTCTATCAACACCAATTTCACACACGCGTATAGGTCGTCCTAGTCGCTGTTGTTGGGATTTTATAAGCTGATACATAAACCAGTAGCGCAATAGTTTAATTGGATAATGGGTGCTACTTGTGCTATCACTTATTTTTTTTACCCAGCTTTGTTCATCAAAAGACGCTAAGCTCCACTGAATAGCGGCTTGTAATGGGGTTGTTACGGCAATTTGTTCTTTCATGCGTGTATGTGTAAAAAGGATTGGTTACAAAATAAGGCTAATTTTAACTGCTAGTCTCATTTTTGGTTGGTTTTTTTAACAATGGGGGCGGTGATAATCGATTTTACCGCTAATAAATGAGGGATAGCCTGTGCTTGCCATGCCTTAATTAAAGGTTGTGGTTGCGGTGTTATCCAAGCTAGTCCCACGGTAACAGCTAACATTAATGCAGAGGTGATTTTATTGTTATAGCTGTAGAGTTTTAAAGCGGTGCCAAAGGATTTTTTCATGCGTTTATTGGATAAATCCACACTATAAAGTTCATCCAGTAACAAATGAACAATAAAGCCAAAGCCAATAAAAAAGCCGCTTAACCACGAATGTAAAATATCCCAATGTAGTAAATAACAGCCGATACACACCATGAGCAAACAAAAAAATGTCGCCGTTAAAATAGAATGGAAAATGCCACGGTGGCTAGTGAAACGGTCAAATAAGGAAAGCAATGCGTAACGCACTACGATATAAGCCGCTCCTGCCATCAACAACACAATGTAAGGCTGATAGCCATTTTTAAAGACATTAACTACAGTCAATAGAGCAATAAGTGCTAAGGTAGTAAAAAATAGTTTGATAGGTGTTGAATTCCCCGAATCAATATCGGGCAACATACCGCCAATTGCGCCAAACACAATCATCCAAGGCGCGTCGGTGATAGTCATGATATTTATATTAACGGCAACCAGCGCGACACCTGCGCTGGCAGCGATAGCAACCGATAAGTGAGTGTTAAAATTAGCCATATTCTAAAAATTTTTCGTAAAATAGCAGTTATACCCTAACTTTAGCTTTGTGGCTAACCACCCTACCCTCTTATGACTCATTCACTCAGTTGTTTTAAAGCCTACGATATACGCGGACGACTTCCCGATGAACTCAATCCCGATATTGCTTATCGTATCGGTCGCGCCTTTGCTCAATACCTTCAACCCAAGCGGGTGGTAGTCGGGCGTGATATGCGTTTATCCAGTAATGAACTCGCCAATGCGGTCATTAATGGCTTAGTTGATGCTGGCGTTGATGTGTATGACATCGGTTTATGCGGCACAGAAGAAGTATATTACGCCACCTTTGCCTACACAGATAAAGGCGCGGCAATGGATGGCGGCATTATGGTCACAGCCAGTCATAATCCAAAAGATTATAACGGTATGAAATTAGTGCGTGAGCAAAGTCAGCCGATTAGTGGCGATACAGGTTTGAATATCATCAAACAGTTGGCAGAACGTAATGATTTTTCCGCGCCTATACTTGAAAAAGGTCATGTTACAACTATTTCGATTGAAGCAGCTTATACCCAACATCTGTTAAGTTACATTGATACGTCATCCTTAACACCGTTAAAAATCGTGGTAAATGCAGGTAACGGCACAGCAGGTCATGTGCTTGATAATCTGGAAGCGACCTTAAAGAACAAAATCACTTTTATCAAACTGCACCACGAACCAGACGGACATTTTCCCAATGGTATCCCTAATCCCTTATTGCCCGAAAACCGTGCCAGTACTATTACCGCTATTCAACAATACAGTGCGGATTTAGGAATTGCGTGGGATGGTGATTTTGATCGCTGTTTTTTGTTTGATGAAACAGGACGCTTTATCGAAGGTTATTATATTGTTGGCTTACTTGCTGCCGCATTTTTGCACCGCTATCACGGTGAAAAAATTATTCATGATCCGCGTTTAACATGGAATACCATTGACATAGTCGAAAGTTTGGCAGGTGTTGCGATACAAAGTAAAACAGGTCATGCCTTTATCAAAGAACGAATGCGCAAAGAAAATGCCGTCTATGGGGGTGAAATGAGTGCGCATCATTATTTTAGAGATTTTTCTTATTGCGACAGTGGTATGATTCCGTGGTTATTGGTTATTGAATTAATGAGCAAAAGCGGCAAAAAATTATCGCAATTATTGGATGAACGTATACGGTTATTTCCTGCCAGCGGCGAAATTAATCGTACCATTGCTGATCCTGATGCCGCAATTCAAGCGATTCAACAACATTATCAACAACACGCGCTGCACATTGATTTTACCGACGGTTTAAGCATCGAATTTGCTGATTGGCGATTTAATGTCCGTTGTTCCAATACAGAACCATTAGTGCGATTAAATGTCGAAGCACGCGGCGATGAGAGATTAATGCAGGCAAAAACCGATGAGTTATTGGCGTTGTTGGAAGCGGCGCAAGCTTTTCGTGGACAAAAAAATACTATCAGATAATTAACAGCGAGGACACAATGCGACTTTTATTGGTTGAAGATGATGAAATACTTGGCGATGGTCTAGTCGCGGGTTTAAAAATGGAAGGTTACGCAGTGGATTGGCTAACTAACGGTAGGCTTGCCGATGAAGCACTGAAAACCAATAGCTATGAGTTAATCGTGTTAGATTTGAATTTGCCCGATATGGATGGCATGGCAATTTTACGCGCCTTAAGAAGTCGTAAAAATGAAACACCCGTCATGGTGTTGACCGCTAAAGACACCATTCCAGATCGAGTAATGGGTTTAGACAGTGGTGCAGATGATTTTGTCATTAAGCCGTTTGAACTGGATGAGGTATGTGCCAGATTACGCGCCCTAGCACGACGAAATGAAGGGCGTAGCGTACCTAATATCGAATATAAAGGCATCGTGTTAGATCCCGCTTCTCGTTTAGTGACTTTTAATGACGAAAAAGTCGAGTTATCGCAAAAAGAATTTGAGATACTCAGTTTTCTAATGGGCAATATCGGCAAAGTCGTTTCTAAAGCTCGCTTAGAAGAAAGTCTATATTCGTGGGATTCTGATGTAGAGAGTAACACCGTTGAAGTCTATATTCATTATCTACGCAAAAAACTTGATGCTTCCTTGATACGCACGGTCAGAGGCGTGGGCTATATCATTGATAACGATACCGACTCATGAATTATTCCCTTAAACACCGCTTATTAGTTGCCCTATTGACAGCCTCCATGCTGATTTGGGGCATGACTGCCTACCTGAGCTACAAAGTCACGCGTGATGAAGTCGCCAATTTATTTGATGCTGAATTAGCACAATCAGCTAAAGTGCTACACTCGTTTGTCGAAAGTTTAGTGCGTGAAGGAGCGTTATCCAGTAATTGGAGCAAAGAACAAGCTAACGGACTATTACACGCTTATGCCTTACGACATAAATTTAAAACCAAAAGTACCTTTCAACTATGGGCAGATGCGGGCGGTTTATTATTGCAATCAGAACATTCTGACAACAATGGTGATACACCGCTATGGGCAGAATTTGATGATCTATTACAAGCAGACAGCATAGGGCATAAATACGAACGAAAAATCGCTTTTCAATTATGGTCAAAAAAAGAGGGGCTATTGCTACGCTCGGAAAGCGCACCTAAATTCGCATTCTCGGCAGAAGCACAAGGATTTAGTGAAACCAATATCGATGGTAATTTTTGGCACGTCTTCAGTATTACCGACTCCACAGGTGAATATGTGATTCATGTTGGGCAAAAAGAGCAAATTCGCTCTGAATTGACCGATGAAATAGCTAATCAAATGGTTGCGCAATTTTTAGTTGGCTTGCCATTTTTAGGGCTAGTGATCTGGTTTATTATTGGTCGCGCCCTAAAGCCATTTAACCGCTTAGAAAAAGCTCTCGCTATTCGCGAAGCCAATTATCTTGAACCGCTACCGCTCAAACGATTGCCTAAAGAAATCATCCCGATGGTCAATGAAATTAATAAGCTATTCGTCCAATTGGAACAGGCTTTTGAACATGAACGCCGCTTTACTGCCGATGCCTCACACGAATTAAGAACCCCGTTAGCAGGCTTATTGGCACAAGCCCACGTTGCCCTCAAAACCACCGATGAAGAAGTGCGCAAACAGGCTCTATCACGCATTAAACAAGCAGTGAATAGAATGACCTATCTAGTGCAGCAATTACTGACTTTTTCGCGTATCGAATCCAATACCGAATTTTTGACCAAACAAAACACCATGATCAATCGTGAAGTGATACTGGTAATTACCGACTTAGAACCCGATGCACACAAAAAACAAATTACCATTGAACTTGTCGAAGAAAATCCCGTTCCCATCGTAGTAAACGCCCCCTTAGTGTCTATTTTAATTCGCAATATTATTGACAACGCCATCAAATACACCCCTGTCAACGGCAATGTTTTAATCACCGTCACAGGACAAGATAGACGTTTAGAGCTATGTGTCGAAGACTCAGGGCCGGGTATCGCTCCCGACCAATATGAAAAATCCCTAGAACGTTTTCATCGTTGTGTAGATACTGCCAATAAAACCCAAGGCACAGGCTTAGGTTTTTCAATGGTACAACGCATAGCGTCTATTCATAATGCTGACTTAATTTTAGGCGTATCCCAATTTGGCGGCTTAAAAGTAAAAGTTTCATTTCCCTTACCCATGCGATTGGTTGATAAAAAAAATGCAAAATTGCGTGGACTTTTTAAAATCAGATAAAGGGTAGGAGCAATCTGTTGTAATAATTGCTCAGTCGGTAATTCCAATAAAAATTTTGATTAACCTGTTAGCTTCAAATACTTCGCATACAAGGATTCATTGTCTTCCACATACAGTGGGTCTTTGGTGATGCAATCAACGGGGCAGACTTCCACGCATTGCGGTGTGCCGTGATGCCCGACACATTCGGTGCATAAGTTGGGATCGATAATGTAAATATCTTCGCCTTGGCTAATCGCGCCGTTGGGGCATTCTGGCTCACAAACATCACAGTTGATGCACTCTTCATGAATAATTAATGACATGGTTTTCCTAATATAGTTGGTAATGGATAGGCTTTATTGCATTAAATGCAACCAACCTAAACTCTCAGTGGTTGTGCCGATAGGTTTATATTCCGCACCCAGCCAGCCCGAATAATTTGATTGTTCAATCACGTTAAACAACTGTTGAAAATTCAGTTGTCCAGTGCTGGGTTGCCCACGATTTGGGCTATCAGCAAATTGAATATGCCCTATTTTAGCCGCGTGTTGCTCAATAAACTGCGCAGGGTTTTCGCCCATTCGACTAGCATGATAAATATCGTACTGCATGAACAGATTGGGATGTTTCAGTTCAGCCAATACTGCCAACATTTGTTCACCGCTGTGAATAATAAACGCGGGCATATCGTGAGTATTAATCGCTTCAAACACGGTTTTAATACCCAGCGGTGCGAAAGTATCAGCGGCAAGTCGTAGATTATCTTTAAAGGTTTGCATATAGTCAGTTAGACGGTTGTTATCAAAACACCGTCCTGCTAACACATTAATGGCTTCGGGTTTTAATAGAGTTGCATAATCTACCGCTTGCTGTAAGGCGTGGCGAAACTGTTCACGTTTTTCAGGCACACACGCCAAACCTTCGCCACCCTGCATTAAATCATCGGCGGCGACGTTGAATAATACCAGCTTTAAGCCATTGTTCTGCAACATAAGTTGTAAGGTTTCAATACTTAGTTGGTATGGAAATTGTATTTCTACCGCTTCAAAACCGTGTTGTTTAGCCGCTTCAAAACGGTCGATAAGCTCTACTTCGGTGAATAATAAACTTAAGTTAGCGGTAAATTTAAGCATCATTTTTTAGTGTATAACTTAATCAGCGTCGCGGGGTCGTGTTCTAAATAACCATGACTGCCATGCAACTGCATTAATTGCGCCGCTAAGCCTGACATCGGAATGGATGTACTGAGTGTAGCGGCTAAATCGTTTGCCATCGTTAAATCTTTTAACAAGGTTTTAACTCGCCATTTAACAGGTTCAAAGGTTTCGGTTGCCATTTCAGGGGCGACAATTTGTAGGGGTTTAGAATCGGCAAAACCACCCGCGAGTGCGGCAGGGATTTGTTCGGCATTCACGCCCGCACGTTGCGCTAAGGCTATCATTTCCGCAATCACCAACACATTACAGCTGACTATCATTTGATTACAGATTTTGGTCACTTGCCCACAACCGACCGCGCCGACATGAGTGAGTTGTTGATACAACGGAGCTAACACCTCACGCGCTATGGCGATATGCTCAGTATTACCTCCAGCCATAATCGCTAACGTGCCTTGCTCTGCACCCGATACACCACCCGAAACAGGCGCGTCTACCCAACCCATACCGTGCTGTTCATACAGTAATCCAGCTAACTGGCGGGTGGTTTCAGGGTGAATACTGGATAAATCGATCACCAATTTATGCGCTGAACCGTGTAGTGCAATTTGTTCACGCACCACGGTTTCCACTGCGTGGGTATCAGCAAGACATAATAAAATGACATCGGAGACCCGCACCAAATCAGCAATAGACGCTTTGGCAATCGCGCCCGCTTTAACCACAGTGTGCAGTTTTTCAGAATTACGATTCCAAACATTGACGGTAAAACCTGCGTTTAATAAGCGCAAAGTCATGGGTTGCCCCATTAAACCGATACCGATAAAACCTAGAGTGTGTATTTGATTTGACATGATAATAATCCGTAGGGCATTTCTCGTTATCACGAGGAATTTATTAGTTGTACGCTTCATTTTTAAAAAATTGCGTTTGGTTTCTGTCTTTGTTTGGCTTGGTCGGCATGACGAATTAAAGTATCACCATCTGATGGGTTAAGTGAATAGATAGTGATGTCAATACTTGGACTGACTTTGTGTACCTTACATTCCAAATGAAGTATAAACGCCTTCATTGAGAAAGCCCGTTGTTTCGTTAACAAACAAAAATAGCAACATCATCTTTTTATATATCGGATGTTTCATTATAACGTATCGCCTTTTTGTGAGGTTTATTTCTATAGTCAGTTCAGAGTATGTTCCTCATACCAAAAACTAACTTGCTGATTATTAACCGCTATGTCATCATTGTGGAATTTTTCACTCCCATTACTTAAGAGATAACTATTATGGCTGGTCGTAACCATCTTTATATTCCAGGTCCTACTAACGTACCGAACGAAATTTTAAATGCGATGCACATTCCTATGGAAGATCATCGCTCGCCCATATTTCCAAAATTATTAACGCCATTGTTAGAAGATTTGAAAAAAATCTTTAGAACTGAAACAGGGCAAGCATTTATTTTTCCCGCTACTGGCACAGCAGGGTGGGAAGTCGCATTGACTAACGTATTGAATCAAGGCGATAAAGTATTAATTTATCGTTTTGGACAATTTAGTCATTTGTGGGCAGAAATGGGCAAACGACTGGGTTTTGATGTCGAAATTCATCAGGAAACCTGGGGCAAAGGTATTCCCTTAGACAAACTGGAAGCGCGTTTAAAAGAAGACACCAATCACGAAATTAAAGCCGTATTAGCCACCCACAACGAAACCGCAACAGGCGTAACCTCTGATATTGCAGGCGTGCGTAAAGCCATGAACGCGGCAAATCACCCTGCGTTTTTATTTGTTGACGGCGTGAGTTCCATTGCCAGCATCGATTTTCGTCTGGATGAATGGGGTGTTGATGCGGCAATCAGTGGATCACAAAAAGGTTTTATGATGCCCGCAGGCGGCGCGTTTTTAGCCTTTAGTGCCAAAGCTCTGGCGGCTGTACAAACATCCACCTATCCACGCTGCTTTTTGGATTTAAAAGATCAGATGGTTAATAATGCGTCGGGTTACACGCCTTACACGCCTTCCTTGCCGATTTTATACGGATTGCGTAAAGCTCTGGATATGTTGTTGGAAGAAGGATTGGAAAACGTTTACGCCCGTCATCACCGTTTAGCCGAAGGTACACGCCGTGCGGTTGCCGCATGGGGTTTAAAAACCTGCGCTCAGGAAGGTTTTGCATCTGATACCGTGACAGCGGTTATGGTTCCCGAAGACAAAGATGCGCGTCATGTCATCAGCACCGCGTTTAGCAAATACAATATTTCTTTGGGCGGCGGTTTATCTGAACTGGCAGGTAAAGCATTCCGTATTGGACACGTTGGCGATATGAACGATGTTTCCATGTTAGGCGCAATTGCAGGCACAGAAATGGCGTTACTGGATTGCGGTTTTGATATAAAAGCAGGTAGCGGCGTTGCGGCGGCGATTGAATATTATCGTTCGACTGCGAAGTAATGATTGTAGGTTGGGATGAGGTACGAATCCCAACAAACATACAAATGATAAACAATGTTGGGGTTCGCTTAAGGCTTACCCCAACGTACGCGGTTTATTAAGAGGTGAATAATTATGGCTACAATAACTAAAGCTCACATGTTGGAATGTTACAATGCTTTCAAACAAGGTAAAGACTGCCCTTATCCAGAAGGAATGAATCCAACTTCAGCACAAATGACTATGAGTTGGTTAAATGTTATTTGGAATGACAGACGATGGGATCGTAGCTTCAGTTCTATGCAAGCAGAGGTAGTATTGGCACAAATTAAAAAAGATTATGGAGAAAACAAAGCACACCAAGTAGCTCAATCCATTGAAAGAGACATCAATCTACGGCATCAAAAATATGGAACACCAATGAAAAAACATAGGGAAGCAATTGAGCCGTTTTTAAAGTCTAATGACATCCATCGTTGCAACGCTCCGAAGATAAAACCTCAACCCATCATAACCAAAACTTGTGAGTGTTGTCATATGAAACTGTCGCTTAGTGAATTTGCATATGTTAACTCTAAAATTTGCTACCGTTGTCACCTCAAAATTCGTCAACGTGACCTCCTCAATAATCCGAAGACGAAAACCAAACCTGACCTTCGCAGAATTTGTGAGTGTTGTCGTACGGAACAGCCGCTTAGTACATTCAGCGACAATGCAGGTTTTAGTAGCTTTAAAACTTGTCAACGTTGCCGCGATCTTGCCCACCCCACTCATCACCAACGGAATAAGCCGCGTAGATCGTGTTATTAACGCGATAAGGTGAGCTAACCATAGGATGCACTGAGGCACGAAGCGCGTCATTTTGTCTGGTTCCCAAGCTCTGGCTTGGTAACGCCTACCCTCAAGCTCTGCTTGATGTTGTGTTATAAGCGTGAAGATTAACCTGTTTTATTCATTGATACATCAAGCCGAGCTTGGTAATAGGCATTCCCAAACTGGAGTTTGGG
>CAIUVX010000054.1 GCA_903902705.1 uncultured Methylococcales bacterium | reverse complement strand
TGCTGTATGGTGAACAAAAACATCTTTACCACCTTCTTGCTCAATAAATCCAAAACCTTTTTCATCATTGAACCACTTAACGGTACCTACAACTTGATCTGACATAATTCACTCTATACTTAAAAAAATCGCCAATTTTGGCTTTACAAATCCCAACTTAAAAATAAAGTTGGCTCAAACTTTTATCGCGTCCAATGGTAGCACTAATAATAGGAATAGAGCAAAAACATTTTACGCGTTTTATGCTCATATCTGCTTACCTACCAGTAATCCTAGCCAAATCACAAACATACACAGTAAGCCATTACTGACAAAAATGCCTAACATGGCATTCAAATGACTATCGAATGAATAACCCCGTTCTATCAAAAATAAAATAATGTATAAGCCAGATAACGTTAAATAAGTACCTAACATAATCACCAGCAACGCGGCGCGTTCTTCCATAGGCAGAGCGATTTTTTGTAGCAAAATAGTGGCAATAATACCGATTAAAAATGCACCAATTGCGTTGACCATCAGCAATGCGTAGGGAATAACATGGTTTGACCAATGTATCACCCCGCCTGAGTATAAAAATAAGCTTTTGCCACACAGCAAGCCCAACCAAACTGCAAACAAACAGCCGCCAACACTACACGCTACATTTAACAACGCTTTGCTAAAATCCCCCTGCTCTAGCAAATAAAAGGTTTCTAAGGAAAAGGTAGAAAAGGTAGTAAACGCGCCAATAAAGCCAATGAGAATAGCGGCTCGGTATTCCACACCTATGGCGATACGTTGCAGAATCAAGGCTTCGGTCAACAAACCAATTAAAAACGAACCCACAACATTAACCACCAACGTGCCGAATGGAAAATCGCGTCCTAACCATTGATAAATGCCTGTTGAAACCAAAAATCGCACCACCGCACCTGCCGCGCCACCAAATGCGACTACAATCAATTGATTCATCGTTAAAACTTAATAAAATGTTCGCGGTAATAACGTAATTCTTCAATAGATTCAATAATGTCATCTAATGCTTGATGCTTAGTTTCTTTTTTAAAGCCATCTTTTAACGCAGGAGCCCAACGAGCGGCGAGTTCTTTCAGAGTAGATACATCAATATTGCGATAATGAAAATACGCCTCTAACTCAGGCATATAGCGCACTAAAAACCGTCTATCCTGCCCGATACTATTACCACAAATCGGCGACGTATTAGCAGGTACCCATTGCGCAAGAAATTCGATGGTTAGGCGTTCTGCTTCTGCATCATTCACCGTCGAAGCCTTAACGCGCTCAATCAAGCCCGACTGCCCATGATGTAATTGATTCCAATCATCCATCGCGGTCAATGCTTCATCTGATTGATGCACGGCGATAACAGGACCTTGCGCCAAAATGTTTAAGTCTTTGTCCGTGACAATAGTTGCAATTTCAATAATCAAATCCGTATCGGGATTAAGCCCCGTCATTTCTAAATCTATCCAAATAAGATGCTGTGAATTTTGTGCCATGATGTTGATTCCAATAGGTTGATAATGGTGCTTAGTGTAGCATTGCCACCTGTTATCGTCTAACCGCTGGGCTTGGTGGTTTAGCTGTCTTTGAATGGACTAACAAAGGAAGCCTATCTTTTGAGAATGGGTATTTTTTATATCGGTAAGGCGATGACGTATTATATCATTGGCTAGTACAGAGATTTTTCACATTCCGCTACGCTGTGTGTGAATGTGTATATACTTGCTGATTTTTTATTAAAAATAATTATGAGAACTATGAAAACTATTTCAATTATTGTGTTGATTATTTTAGCTAACGGATTGTTCAATTGGCTGAGTAATTTGCCTCATGACATCGGCAACGATATTCCCCAAGGTAAGTTAAACAGTTTGTCCTTCGCGCCGTATCGAGATGGACAAAGCCCGCTTGAAGGAAAGTTTCCTACGGCAGCACAAATTGATGCTGATTTGGCATTGCTTGCCGATAAAACCTACAGTATTCGTACTTACGCCAGTTCTGAAAGTGAAATGGCATCTATTCCAGCATTGGCACAAAAACACGGTTTAACGATGACGCAAGGCGCGTGGTTAAATTCTGCTGACAAAGATAATCAACAAGAAATTAAAGTCCTGATTCATGCAGCAAATACCTATCCAGATGTAGTGAAGCGCGTGATTGTTGGTAATGAAGTGTTATTGCGTAAAGATTTAAAAATCGATCAACTGATCAATTATATTCGTACGGTTAAAAAAGCAGTTAAACAACCCGTGTCTTATGCCGATGTCTGGTCGATTTACATGAAGTACCCACAGCTTATCAACGAAGTTGATTTTGTTACCATTCATATCCTGCCTTACTGGGAAGATGACCCTGTTACTATCGAAAAAGCACCTGAACATATCGTTAATATTTATAAAAAAGTGCAAGAAAAAGCGGCAGGTAAAGACATACTGATTGGTGAATCAGGTTGGCCCAGTGCAGGACGGCAACGCGGTTCGGCTGTACCTAGCGTGGTTAATGAAGCGCGTTTTATTCGTGAGTTGATTCAATTAGCCAACAAAAACCACTTCGATTACAACATTGTTGAAGCAGTTAATCAATCGTGGAAAAGTGATTTAGAAGGCGTAGTCGGAGCCAATTGGGGTTTATTTTCAGCTGATAGAACCGAAGTCTTTCCACTCACGGGCAGCGTGTATGAAACGCCGCTCTGGGCTGTTGGACTCTTTCAAGCTACGGGATTATTTCTGTTCATCACGCTGTGTTTTTGGCGACAAATTAAAGAGTTAGCTACATTGCATCCCGCCAAACTCGGAGTTTTTTTAGTGTTCGGGCAACTGCTCAGTGCTTTATTAGTCGATGAAGTCAATTGGTTGTGGGTGACCAGTTTTAACGATTGGCAACGAGTCTATGCGGTGACAGCCAGCCTCTTAAGTACAGTAATGGCTGGCTTATTCCTGCACCGTGCTTACACGTTATTGACACAGAGTGTCACGGTACGCAGTGGCGCGTGGCTGTACACACTCTATATGATATTTGTCGGTTTCGCGCTTTATAAAACCTATGGAATAGCTCTCGACGGTCGCTATATCAGCTTCCCGTATCTAACAACTTGCATTCCTGTTATCGGGATAATTTGTTTGATGGTGGTGGGTTATTTTATGTCCGACCGCCGTTTTTCGTTGCGGCTTTTTAGCCTGAATGAATTAACTGGTGTTATGCACCCACCTTTTAAAATCAATGAGTTACAATTTTCTGAATTAGCTACAGCCATTGATTCTTCTGAACGCCTGCGTAATATTAGTGAATTAATTGGTCACAGTGCTGTCGATCAGCTACAAGATAAAGTGCTAGGCTATTTGATGTTCATTACAGGACTGGCTTTACTCGTTATAGCAGTAGCTTTACTCGTTGGTGAGACCTACGCCTACACACAAGGCGGTGATCTTATTCTTGCCTATCCTGAACCAAGCGACCTTGTTTGGCGGGCATTTATCCTTACCGTCAGCAATGAACAACTAATCAAATGGTTCTTGAGTTTAATCGTCCTTGCGATACCGCTATTGACTAATGGGTGTACGAAGCGTGATTGACACGCGATTAATTGATTAAGCCGAAGCGCGGCTAACTTTCGGAGTCCAAAACACGTTTTGGAGGTTTTGTGTCGTCCAAGTCTTGCCTTGGACTCTGATTATCCATCCTTTTACCCAAGAAAAATAATGAACATAAAAACGACCGCTTTAATTATTGCTGCCTTTGTATTGTCATCCTGCGCGGTGGAGACAATCAATCGCAAAGATACCACCATTGCCGATAAAGTCAGCGATTTGTTGTCGCAAATGACACTGGAAGAAAAAGTCGGGCAGATGACGCAAATAGATTTTTCCGTGATTGGTGGTGATCCCAATGCCGATTTTCCTATGGATACCGCCAAACTCGATGATGCTATTATCAATCACCATGTCGGCTCTATTTTGAATACGCCGTTTGATAAAGGACGGTCTGTTGAAACGTGGCGAAAAATAATACAGACAGTGCAAGACACGGCGGCAAAAAGTCGTTTAAAAATTCCCGTTATTTATGGAATTGATGCAATTCACGGCGCGACCTACACGAAAAATGCCACCCTATTTCCGCAAGCCATCAATATGGCAGCCACGTTTAATCCTGAATTAAGCGGTAAAGAAGGCGAAATTACTGCCCGTGAAATCAAAGTTTCTGGTTTGGCTTGGAATTTTTATCCTGTGATGGATATAGGTCGTCAACCCTTATGGGCGCGTTTATGGGAGACTTATGGCGAAGATGTGCATTTAGCGACTGTTATGGGTTCAGCCTATATCAAAGGTCATCAAGGCACTGATTTTTCCGCGCCTGATAAGGCTGCAACCTGTTTAAAGCATTTTGTTGGTTACAGTTTTCCCCTAAATGGTGAGGATAGAACTCCTGCGTGGATAAGCGAAAGAATGTTACGCGAGTATTTTCTACCCACTTTTGAAGCAGGTATAAAAGCAGGATCACCGACCGTTATGGTCAATTCGGGTGAGGTTGATGGTATTCCTGGCCATGCAAATCATCATTATCTAACGACGATTTTGCGTGAAGAAATGGGCTTTAAAGGCGTTACGGTATCCGATTGGGAGGATATACAACGGCTTTATACCCGCGATAAGCTAGCGGCTTCACCTAAGGAAGCGGTCAAAATTGCAGTTATGGCGGGCATTGATATGAGTATGGTGCCGAATGATTTTTCGTTTAGTGAGCTATTACTGGAGCTGGTTAAATCGAATGAAGTGCCGTTGGCGCGTATTGATGAAGCAGTTACACGAATACTCACGGTTAAATATCAGACTGGATTATTTAACCCCGACACGACTTTTTTACCGATAAATCAATTTGCCACCGCTGAAGCCCAAAAAATTAACCAGCAAGCGGCGCATGAGTCTATTGTGTTGGCAAAAAATACAGGTTCTGTATTACCGCTAAAAAAGTCAGCGTCTATCTTAGTAACAGGGCCAACGGCTAATTTACTGAGTGTCCTGAACGGCGGCTGGACAATGACTTGGAATGGGGGTAATGAAAGCCTGTATCCGCACGATAAAGCCACGGTATTAAAAGCCTTGCAACAAAAATCGACGGGTAAAATCACATACATTGAGGGCAGTTCTTTTGATACTGAAAAGGATATAAATAAAGTCATTGCTGAAGCAAAAAACCATGATTATGTGCTGCTTTGTTTGGGTGAAAAAACCTATATTGAAACCTTTGGCAATATTGAATCACTTGCTCTTGAACCCGCACAAATGAAACTTGCTAATGCCGTTCTTGCTACGGGTAAACCTGTCATTCTATTGATGTTAGGTGGTCGTCCACGCATTATTACACCGATTGCCGACCAAGCCGCAGGCGTTTTGCTGGGCTTTTTACCGAGCATGGAAGGTGGCGTAGCGATTGCTGATATTTTATATGGTGACTACAACCCTAATGGCAAATTACCGATTTCTTACCCAAGAAATACTAACGGTATTACGCCTTATGATTACAAACCTAGCGAAGTCTTTAAGCCGAATGTCCATTCGCCGCTGTATCCGTTTGCTCATGGCTTAAGTTATACCAGCTTTGCAACCAGCGGCTTGATGTTAGAAAAACACAACATAACTCGCTCAGAAACGCTTAATGTCACCGTGCAGGTTAAAAATACTGGGCTAGTCAAAGGTAAAGAAGTGGTTTTGTTGTATCTTAATGACGTAGCCGCGTCAGTAACGCGCCCGAATAAACAACTCAAAGCCTTTAAAAAAGTCGAATTAAATCCCAATCAAACAGAAACCGTCACCTTTACGCTCACCCCTGCCGATTTATCGTTTATCGGTGTGGATTTGAAGCGAATTGTTGAAGCGGGTGACTTTAACGTTATGATTGGTAATGAATCAGCAACCTTTACCGTGACAGAATAATGGCATCTCATACCGCTGACAACAATGAAAAAACCAACTGGGGCGCGTTGACGGTATTGACCTCGCTGTTTTTTATCTGGGGTTTTATAACCTGTTTAAATGATATTTTAATTCCGCATCTCAAAGCTGTTTTTACCTTGAATTATGCACAAGCCATGCTCATTCAATTTTGCTTTTTCATGGCGTATTTTGTTGTTTCTGTACCGAGTAGCTATCTTATTAAAAAAATTAATTACCAAGGCGGCATTATTGCTGGCTTGGCAGTGGCTGGCGTTGGCTGTTTGCTATTTTATCCAGCCGCCAGTACACGCTCGTATCCTTTATTTTTGACCGCTTTTTTTGTGTTAGCCTCAGGCATTACCTTATTGCAAGTGGCGGCAAATCCCTACGTCACTGTGTTGGGCAGTGCCGAAACTGCTTCAAGTCGGCTAACACTAACGCAAGCCTTTAACTCCTTAGGCACAACCATAGCCCCTTATTTTGGCGCGTTGTTTATTCTTAATACCGCCGTAAAAACTGTCGAAGAAATAAAACAACTGGGTACTGAAGAGCTGTCAATCTATCAAGCCTGCCAAGCCGCCGCTGTACAACAGCCTTATCTAGTGCTTGCCGCGTTATTATTTTTTGTCGCTATTATTTTTACGTTGATTAAACTGCCTAAAATTACCAATGCAACAACGCAACTAGCAGATACTGACAACACCCACCACAGCGCGTTGAGTTACAAACATTTGCTACTTGGTGCAATCGCTATTTTTGTTTATGTGGGCGGTGAGGTTTCTATCGGTAGTTTTCTCATTAGTTTCCTCAGTGAACCCACAGTTGCACATTTGGATGCACAGCAAGCGGGAAAATATGTGTCTTTTTATTGGGGTGGTGCAATGGTGGGGCGATTTGTTGGCTTTGCTGTCATGCAAAAAATTCACGCAAGCAAAGCATTAATCTTCAATGCCGTGGTTGCTGCACTGTTAGTTTTGCTAACCATTTTGAGTAGTGGGCAACTGGCAATGTGGGCTATTCTTGCCGTTGGGCTATTTAACTCCATTATGTTCCCCACTATTTTTTCACTCGCGCTGCGTGGTTTGGGTCAATATACCGAACAAGGCTCTGGCATTTTATGTGCGGCAATCGTTGGCGGTGCTATTCTTCCTGTCGTACAAGGACTGTGTGCCGATGTCATAGGTATTCAATATGCATTCTTTATACCGCTGCTTTGCTACTGTTATATTGCTTATTATGGCTGGTTTGTTCACAAGACCGTCATAGAGAGCTAACGCATAATAAAGTGATACCGTTTGTGGTGAGCTTGTCGAACCACATTCACACTTCGACAAGCTCAGTGCGAACGGTTTTATAATCATTTCATTGGCTGTTAGTTATAGATTGAATTCGCTTTTTTAAATACCCACGCACTTATGAAATTTTCAAGATTCAGCAGTTTACTCTTTGTCATCGCGTTATTAGGAAATCTGTTGGTTTGGGTGGGACTTAATCCCAGTGAAACGCCGCCGAATTGGCAAGGTAAATTACACGGACTTGCCTACACGCCGCATCAAGCGATTAAAAGTTATGATGAATTAAGTGCGAATCCCGATGTGACGCTGGAACAAATTGAAGCGGATTTCAAAATTTTTGCCGACAAAGTGAACAATGTTCGTATTTACTCAGCAACTCACGGGCAGGAAAAAGTGCCAATGGTTGCGCAAAAATACAACATACAGGTGATGGCGGGCGCGTGGATTAATGATAAACCAATCAATAATGCGCAAGAAATCAATGCCGTTATTGCAATGGCGAAACAATACAATAACATTAACAGCGTGTTGGTCGGTAACGAGGTGCTGTTTCGCAAAGAATTGTCAGTTCAGCAATTAATTGATTATATAAAACAAGTTAAAGCTCAAGTACATCAACCTGTTAGTGTCGGTGAGCTGTGGGATACTTGGATAAAATACCCTGAATTAGTTGAGCAAGTTGATTTTCTCGCGGTGCATATTTTCCCTTATTGGTCGAGTCTGCCTATTGAAGAGGCGGTTACTGAAATGCAGCGGCGTTATGAGCAGTTACGCACTGCCTATCCCAACAAAACCATTGTTATTGCTGAAGCAGGCTGGCCGAGTAAAGGTGATGTTCAAGGTAAAGGTGCGGCTTCTTTATTGAATGAAGCCCGTTTTGCACGCGAGTTTGTCAATTTTGCCGATACGCATAATTACAACTATTACCTTATGGAAGCCTTTGATCAGCCGTGGAAACATTCAACAGAAGGTGCATCTAGTGAACATTGGGGCATTTACGATGTGACAGGACGGCAAAAATTTCCTTTTGTCGGCGCAGTGAGTGAAAATCCGTGGTGGATACCAGAAGCAATCATTGCATTCGCATTGGCTTTATTACCCACTTTACTTTTTTGGCGACACAGTAAAGGCATTCGCTATCGCGGGCAATGCGCGTATCTTTTTTTAATACAAGCGTTCAGTTCTTTGCTCAGTTATTGCCTGTTCGCGCCCATAATGAAAGGCTTGAGTCTCTACAGTATCGCCGCGTGGGGGTTATTATTGCCCGTGCAGTTGCTGTTAATGGCAGTGGTGTTGATTAATGGTTTTGAGTGGGTGGAATTACTCTGGAAACGCCGACAACGTGAACATCAACCGCTAACCGCACAGCTACTAGCAGAAAATAATTGCCCAAAAGTATCTCTCCACGTCGCCATCTGTAATGAGCCGCCCGATTTAGTGATTGCCACGCTAAACGGTCTGGCACAACTGGATTATGATAATTATGAAGTGTTGGTGATTGATAACAATACCAGTGATGCTGAGTTATGGTTGCCTGTGCAAGCCCATTGTGAGCAATTAGGTGAGCGGTTTCGTTTTTTTACTTTAGGAAAGTGGCAGGGTTTTAAAGCGGGTGCATTAAATTTTGCCTTACAACACACCGCTACTGATGCTGAAATTGTGGGTGTCATTGACAGCGATTACGCCGTTGAAGCCAATTGGCTACGCAGTCTTGTCCCGTATTTTCAAGACAGCAAAGTTGGTTTTGTCCAAGCCCCGCAAGATCATCGCGACTGGCAACATGACGCTTTTCAAGAAATGTGTAACTGGGAATACGCGGGCTTTTTTAATATCGGCATGGTACATCGTCATGATAGAGATGCCATTATTCAACACGGCACGATGACTCTGATTCGTAAAAGCGCGTTAGAGCAAGTCGGCAACTGGTCGGAATGGTGTATTTGTGAAGATGCAGAATTAGGTTTAAGTCTGATGGAGCAAGGCTATAACGCGGTTTACGTTAATCATGCCTTTGGTAAAGGGCTAACGCCACAAACCTTTACGGGCTTTAAAAAACAACGTTTTCGTTGGGTTTATGGTGCGGTACAAATTCTGCGCCATCATTGGAAAAATTTAATCAATCCGCACAGTGTCTTAACGAGTGGACAACGCTATCACTTTTTAGCAGGCTGGCTACCGTGGTTTGCTGACGCGCTTAGCCTCATCTCGACAGTAGGTGCAGTATTTTGGTCGGCTGCTTTAATTATCGCACCCGATTATTCGCGCTTTCCCTTGGATATGTTTCTCATCACTGCCTTTAGTTTATTTATTTTCAAAATCGTTTACGGCTTATCGTTATACAGTGCCTTAGTGCCTTGCACGCTAAAACAACGCATCGGCGCGGCAATTGCAGGCATGAGTTTAACGCACACCATCGCGCTCGGCGTTATTCGCGGTTTGTTAACCACTAATCAACCGTTTCTACGCACTGCCAAAGCGGAAGACAAACCCGCATTACTGCAAAGTTTGTTAATGGTACGCGAAGAATTGATCATGTTAATCGGCTTATTAACTGCGATGATTGCCATTATTTGCCACTACAAAATAGCCGAACCTGATGTTATCTGGTGGCTGATTATCCTCAGTATTTTATCGCTACCCTATATCGCCGCACTGATTATGTCGCTGGTCAATATCAAAACCGTAGCAAATGTGAAAGTGAAATAGTCAGATTCAGTGACGGCACGATTGTTATCATAAATTAATAGCGTGACGGTAGATTATTGACCGCTTGCAAATCCCACGCTTGCGGCTCAATTGAAGCTTCTAGCGGGGTTTCGATAACGTCATCTAAATCGCTGAAAAAATCCAAGCCTGTTTGGGCTTCAATATTATCAATGCTAGTGACAAATTGGGATAAAGGTTCATTGCCTTTAACCGTTTGCGGGACTAAAAAAGCCAGTACCTTAAAATCTTGATTTCTTTTAGCTTGGGTGATATATATTTTATAAAACGCATCAGGAATTTCTACCCGCCACGATGATGATAATCTCTCAGTCGAACCCGTAAATACAGGACCTGTAATCACCCAGACTTTATCTGCGAGTTTGGTAAAGTATTTAACTTCTGCTTCCTCTAAACGCTGCCAAAATTGGCGATTTAATTTTGGTGTTTGTGGGCTAATATTGGTCATTAAAAAACTATCGCTCTGCCCTTCCTTGCCATATAAATGGCTGATGGCATAATTTGGTGCGTTATGTCCACGGTCATAACCGCTTTTGGTATAGCTGTCGTGCTTGACACGATTAATAGCTCTCCAATCAGTTTTAAAGTGACTAGGACGCGGTAATGAAGGGATACTTTCATCGACAGGATAAATCGCGTATTCCGTCCATAACGGATTGCCGCGTATATCCGAATAACCAACAATAAATCCGTGATTACGAAAAGTGCGAAACCATGTATTTATTCCCCAGCCAGTTGCTTTGGGTTCACCTTTATACAGTAAGTTTTCACGAAATTCATAGGCGTAACCACATACAGCAATGATTAACACCAGTAGCGATAACAGCGGAAAGCGGCGAATGAAGCGAAATAGAGCGAATAGAATATTCATTTAAAAGTTGTTAAAAATAAACCTCCACGGTTTTTAAAGCCTCGAAGGTTTGAGTTAAGAAGTTAATTCAGATTAATAATTTCGCGTAACAAAGAAGTCGCATAACTCCCAGCAGGTAAAGTAAAACTCAGTGATAAAGTCGTCTCGTCTATAAATTGCCACTGTAAATCCGCAACATTAATGCGTAACGCTCGCCTGTCCTGCTCTAAGCCATTAGCAATCAAGCCATCCGCCAGTTCTTGATTGGCGGCAATAATCGCTTGCTCTACTGGTAGTAGTTCAGCATTGCCTTTGCCCCATAGAATACCCGTCGGATGAATTTCTTTCGCGGCAAGTCGGCGGATAATATCGTCTGTTGGCTGGGGTTCGGTAAAATAACTATGCCCTAAATCAAACACATAACTATCGCCTGCCAATGCTTGATTCCAAGTTTGTGTCAACACACGCTGGGCAAGAATTTCATTAAACAAATAAGACCGCGCCGCCGATAAATAAATACTGCGTTGTTCGCGTCCGACTTTTGCACCTTGAAATAGAGCCAACGCTTTATTGACATTATGCCCCGCATGACCAAACCGCTGTTCACCGTAATAATTAGCGATGCCCTCAGCTTTTATTGCTGTGAGTTGTTGCTCTATTTTGATTTTATCGCCTTGCCAATCTCGAATAATAATTTTGAAGCTATTACCCGATAACACGCCGCGTTTTAATTTTCGGGCATGACGAACGCTGTGCAGAACTTTAATAGACTCAGTTTCAAACTGAGACCAATCTGGATCAGCTTTACCAGGTAGCCAAACGCTAAACCATTGCGTAGTGACTGCATGACGATCTTTAAGCCCTGCATAACTAATATCACGCTGTCTCACATTAGCAAATTTAGCCAATTGCCGTGCCACATAATCGGTATTTTCGCCCGTCTTTTCTATGAATAAAAAAGCGTGTTCACCTGCCCCCGATGGTTCAAAGGAAAGATGTTCAGTGACCACAAAATCTTCGGCTACGCTGCGAATTTTACCCTGAGCAGATGGCGAACCATACAAATATGCCCACACGGGCAACTCTATAGCACTCATTTTTCGATTAACACAATGGCTTGTACTGCGATGCCTTCTTTACGTCCTTCAAAACCCAATTGTTCAGTCGTAGTGGCTTTGACGTTAATGCAATCCAGTGTCACTTTTAAATCATCAGCAATATGAAAACACATAGCCGCAGTATGTGGTGACATTTTGGGAGCTTGAGCAATAATGGTTATATCTGCATTAATCAGTTTATAGCCTTTTTCCTGCACGACTTTATAAACATGACGCAATAATTCCCGACTGTCCACACCTTTAAAGGCAGGATCAGTATCAGGAAAATGTTTACCTATATCACCTAATGCCGCAGCCCCTAATAACGCATCACTTAAGGCGTGTAATACTACATCACCATCCGAATGCGCCTCCAAACCTTGTTGGTATGGAATAATAACGCCGCCCAATATAATATGATCGCCCGCGCAAAAACGGTGAACATCATAACCTTGACCTACTCTAATCATTGTTGCTCCTACTATTACAATTCAACGTGTTGTTTAGTTTGCGTATGCTTGGAATAAAAAAATATTTTTACACCCATAAATATACGCGATATTCGACTTTTATTTTGAGAAGTTGAAGGTATGACGACAGAAGCGTAGAGTTATTTTTGAGAAAACGAAGCGGAAAGTCGTCATACTGATGGACGACTTTATCACACTGTATATCGTTGTGTAGCGGATAGTTATGCAGGGATTGTTAAAAGTCCGTTAAACGTACTAGCTGCTCAACCCAAACCAATCAACGGAATGTTGGACAGGATTAACGGGTTTCACCGTCGTATTCTGAAAAAAATCCTCTAGGATATATTCCAAGCCATAAAAGCTACCGTTGTCAAATCCTTGGCAAAAAACATCAAAATTATTATCAAGATTAACATCGAGTG
>CAIUVX010000053.1 GCA_903902705.1 uncultured Methylococcales bacterium | reverse complement strand
CAACTGGTCGCGGGCTGTGTCTCTGGGCACGCGCGGCGGACGCGGCAAACCGTACAAATCGGCTGCGAGATCGAAATAGTCATCAATAGAAAACCTATTAAACAACGTAGCTTCCCGGATTGGAAAATGGGCTTTAATGAAATTGATGATGAAAGTATTGCCTCCATTGAAGGTTTCTCTGATTTTTTTAAAAAACCTACTCCAGAATTTTTTGTGCAACGTGCCAGTGAAGCTGAAGCGCTACTCGATCAATTTAAACACCAATTGTTCTTCTAAATTCCAAGACGCGCCTTTGTGAGGTCAAAATGAAGCCGGATGATGTTGAATTTCTAGGTGATATGGTTGTGCAATTAGATGAAACCATCAAAAAATTGGTCATTGAAGAGCAAGAGCTAGTAAAAAAATTAGGCCCTGTCAGAGTTCTGGAACTCAAAGAATTTTGGAACCAAGAATTACCATTTGATGATGAAGTCGAATTTAAAAGGACACTCGATTATTGGGAAAAAATCCTTATTCGTAACTGGGCGCATACCACTCGCGCCCATAAATCCCGTGCGACAGTTGGGCAGACATTCATGAAATTGAATTCAAAACTATAACTAATTGAGATACTAACCCCATGAGTAAACAAATTATTTACAATCCCGAAGTGCGCTTAAAAATGATGGAAGGTATTGATAGGGTGGCTCGTGCCGCCATCGTTACCATGGGGTGTAGTGGTCCAGCGGTGATGATACAGCACCGTACTAATGGCATTATGCCGATCTTTACTCGTGACGGAGTGACCGTTGCAAGAGCTATCACTTTTGACGATAGAATCACCGACTTAGGCGGCCGTATGTTGCGTGACGTTGCTGGCGCAGTATCTAGGCAGGTGGGTGATGGTACAACAACAGCCATTGTTCTTGCGCAGAGACTTGCGCAAGACTGCTTAAAAAGCGTAGCTGCAGGTTACCATCCTATGCAGCTAAAAAAAGGTTTGGATATTGCTTTAGCCTTAGTAGAGAAAACCTTAGCAGAAACGGCTGTTACAGAACTTAACGATGATAACATTGAGAAAATAGTGGCTGTTGCCACTAAAAATGAACCCGGCGTGGGCAAGTTATTAGCGGAAGCCTTGAACAAACTGGGCGTAGATGGCGCGTTAAGCTTTCAGTTGGGCAATAAACGAGAAGATGAGTTGGAAATAGTTGACGGTACCCAATATCCACAAGGCTATTTATCACCCTATTTTATGACGGATAATACTAGGGAAGTAGCTGTGCTAGAAAACCCCTATATTCTGCTATACGATCGTGATATAGCCGACATGATGGATTTAATCCCCCTCCTTGAAGAAGTTAAAGCACAAGGACGCTCGCTATTAATTATTGCTGAAAATGTCATTGAAAAAGCCCTCACCGGTTTATTATTGAATCATGTGCGAGGCATCTTTAAAGTAGTCGCCGTTAAGCCGCCCGGCTTTGGTGACAAACGCTTAAATCGCTTTAAGGATTTGGCCTTATTGACTGGCGGCAAAGCCATACTCGATGACTACAGCTCACCTAAACTTGAAGATGTTACCTTAGATCAGCTAGGCCAAGCTATACGTGTAGTGGTAACCGCGAGCTCAACCACTATTGTCGGTGCATTTGGTGATCAAGCAGCCATACAAGAACGCATTGAAATCTTGCGCAAAGAAGCCGCCATTATTTTAGCCAAAAAGCCTGGAGATGGCTCTCCTTCTGGCAATAAACATGATTATGAAGAACTGGAAGATCGCATTGTGCTACTAGACGGAAGAACCGGCATGTTTAGCGTAGGTGGCCTTGCTGATTTTGAAATAAAAGAACGCTTAATACGTATCGAAAATGCTTACATGTCGGCCAAAGCGGCTTTAGAAGAAGGCGTGTTACCGGGTGGTGGCGTCGCTTTATATCGCTGCAGAACTGTGCTAGATAACGTTATTTGTGAAAATGCCGAGCAACAACAAGGCTTTAAGATTCTGCAACAAGCCTTAGTTGCTCCGCTACAAAAAATAACTAGCAATGCTGGCTATAATAGCGAAGCGGTGATTGCGAAGATAGATGCTGAAAATGACGATCATTTTACTTTCGATACTCATGCTAATCGTTACGGCAACTTCTTAGAAATTGGCATTATCGATCCGGTTAAAGTCATGCGATTGGCCTTACGTAATGCTGTGAGTGTCGTCAGCACGATGATGACCACTGAAACTGTCATTATGGAAGTTCCTGACTTATCAATCATGGATGGTTATTCACCAGAATGGGCCGCAGCAACTCGTGAAGACCCCAGAGCGGATTAACTTAGACTATAACGCCCTGATGTCGGGTTAACGATAAATTAACCCGACAATAAGATTAAATGTAAATAAATTAGTCGACTACTGTTCAAATATTAGGCAACGAGTGCGCTGCCTTTATGTGCTTGTTTCCTTTGTGCTCACCATATCTATCTGTTTTATCTAACATCCTCCCTACCTGCCCTGAAACATGAGCGTAAGCTGTTTTTTAATAGCTAGGTGATGCGGCGTTATGTCGCATTGCCTTTTTTTTTATTTTTGTTATCTTGATCGCTATAAAATCTATATTACAAAATACGGAAAATACACATCGTTTATTGCTTAAATCTATAACATTTTAGGCATAACACTCAGGAATTATACTTGGCCATTTCTTACAATATCCCACATAAAGTCCGTGTCATCCAAGAGGCTATCTTAATACGGCACTCTATGGAGTTTGAAATTGACCGTCCTATTCAAGCTTGGCAATGGATGAATCAGACTCGTTCGATTCCAGACCAAAATGACTGGGTGCGCCCAGAAGTGACTGACGCTTGGCGACGCTGCTTAGAAGATTATCAATTGCCATTGGGTAATTATTCCAACTGGGACAAGTTCCTAGTCACTAGAAATACCCAAATTAGCGGCACAACTGCCGGCAACCATCAACAAGTTGAACACATTGAAGATTTAATCAAACAATTAAGCCACAATTTTACCGTGTTTCTCAAAGAAGCAGGGGTGATGATGGTCCTTACAGCGGCCGATGGCAGACTTCTCTATGGAATGGGAGAAAAGCACTT
>CAIUVX010000052.1 GCA_903902705.1 uncultured Methylococcales bacterium | reverse complement strand
CTGGCTGAAAAACAAAAACATCCGCATTGATCTGCATTACCTGCCGTTCATAGAAACAGTGCTGAGCAGTCTGGCACAGGAAGCGTTGGTGTTGATTATCGATGGTAGCAGTACAGCGCGTGGCTGCGTGACCTTGATGGTGAGCGTAATTTATCAAAAGCGGTCATTACCGTTACTGTGGGTGACGCGCAAGGGTAAAAAAGGACACTTCCCCGAAGCCCTGCACATCGAACTGATCACAGCGGTCAAAGCGCACTCCCTGAACTTGCGGAAGTTGTCTGCTTAGGTTATGGCGAGTTTGATGGCACTGAATGGTTAGAAACCATCACAGGATTTGGCTGGAAATACGTCTGTCGTACCGCCAAAAACACCGTTTTTTATGAAGAGGGAGAGCGGTTTTCATTTCAGGACATTTGCCCTGAACGCGGCGAATCCTCTGAAATAGCCGATGTGGAATTTACCGACCAGCGGCGAATCAACGTCAATGCGGTGGTGCATTGGGGTAAAAAATATAAAGACCCTTTGTATCTGGTGACCCACGTTGAGACAGGCGGCGAAGCCTACCACTGGTATCGCAAACGCTTCAAGATTGAAACCCTGTTTTCAGATTTAAAAAGCCGAGGCTTTAACGTGCATAAAAGCGGTCTGCGTAATCCCGAACGTGTTTCTCGATGACTGATTGCCGCCGCACTCGCTTATCTGTGGATGGTCTACTTAGGCGCACTAGCGATGCAAAAAGGATGGCATAACATTATCCATCGCACCGACCGTTGCGACATCAGCCTATTTCAGCTCGGTAAACGCTGGTTTCGCTATGTGTTGCGACAAGGAATGCCGCTTCCTGAATTTTGCCTTATCTTGGCGGTGAGGCAAGCTTTGGCGATGGGGTAAAAGTGTACGGTAGTGAATTTATTTATGCACCAACGCCCTAGCAAAATACCTAATTTCACATAACGATGAAATGATGAAAACTGCCAATCTACCGCCCACTGACCATAACAGTGTTTGTCGGGATTAAAATAAACACATCAATATGCCGATTAAAATGTTCCTCATCACCAATGGCGTGTTCCAAAAATCGCCGTTGCCCCGCGCCGCGTTCCTGTTTACGCAAACGACTGTTTGAAATCCGTTCGTATTTTTCTATGGCTCTGGAAAAGGCTGATTTTATTTGTCGCCAACGCAAGCCGACTCATCATCACCCTGCTGCAAAACCCTACGATAAAAACACAGTTCTTTTGTCTGTTGACTCGCGGATCTTCAATACTTGAACAGTGTTGGATGTGAGGACGTTGGTTTTTCTGTCAGCGGCTCAAAATACTATCCTTATTTATCTCAATCAGGTTTTATTTTTAAGTGTTTTTAAGTGCTATTGCCCTAGTGTTCCTCACCAGCGGTCATCACTTAGAGACTTATTTCATATATAATGTAAAACTTTAGAGCCTAATATCCCTCAAAATTTTATTCACAATGCCGAAAAAGAAAACGACAACTTTATTTGAAGATTCACTGGCTGAGCTGGAACAATTGGTTAGTCAGTTGGAACAAGGCGACATTTCCCTTGAAGACTCGTTAAAGTCATTTGAACGAGGTGTCAATCTGACGCGCACTTGTCAAAAAGCTCTGCAAGATGCAGAACAAAAAGTTCAAATTTTATTAGAAAAAAACGGCACCCTATCCTTGGAGTCATTTACCGATGAGTAATGCGTTAAAAGAATACCTTAGTTTTTGTCAAAATCGTGTCGAGCAAGCATTGGAAGATCGCCTTCCTAAAGCGCATATTCTGCCGCAAAAACTGCATCAAGCTATGCGTTACAGTACCTTGGATGGTGGCAAACGCACACGTCCTTTACTGACTTACTGCACGGGTAATGTGCTGGGCATCGCGCCTGAAGCGTTGGATGGTCTGGCGTGTGCAGTTGAATTTATTCATGTGTATTCGTTAATTCATGATGATTTACCTGCGATGGATGATGATGATTTACGGCGCGGTAAGCCCACGTCTCATGTGGCATTTGATGAAGCAACGGCGATACTCGCAGGCGATGCTTTACAAGCATTGGCATTTGAAATATTGGCAAATGATCCAAGTATTGCCGCCGCTCCCGAAGCGCGGTTAAAAATGATTACTGCATTGGCAAAAGCCAGTGGTTCACTAGGCATGGTAGGCGGTCAAGCAATTGATTTAGCTTCTGTGGGTACTAAGCTGAGCTTGCCTGAATTGGAAAATATGCACATTCACAAAACGGGTGCATTAATTCGTGCCAGTGTCACCTTGGCAACACTTGCAAAAGCTGACATAGATGCGACGGTTGCCGCTAAGTTGGATCATTATGCGAAATGTATCGGGCTATCGTTTCAGGTTAAAGATGACATACTTGATGAAGAAAGCGATACCGTCACCTTGGGTAAAACCCAAGGCAAAGATAAGGACAATGATAAGCCCACTTACCCTGCGCTATTGGGTTTAGCGGGAGCAAAACAAAAAGCTCAAGAACTGCACGAGAACGCGCTGGATAGCTTGAGTATTTTTGGCAAAGAAGCGGATTTATTACGCGATTTGTCGCTGTATATTATTCAACGTGACCATTAAGTCGAATAATTATTCAAACTTGTGAGGTCTTCAAGACTTCGCAGGTTTATTTTTATCGATGTGAGCTTAAGACACTGTGCCGACTCAAGGAATCAATTTATAAATGAACAAAGGTAGTTTTCCTCTGCTAGACACCATCCACATCCCCGCCGATGTCCGTAAATTGAGCAAGGCGCAACTCAAGCCGTTAGCGAAAGAACTGCGGGAGTTTTTAACGCAGTCGGTGAGTGTGTCGGGTGGGCATTTTTCAGCAGGGCTGGGGACGGTGGAACTCACCGTCGCCCTTCATTATGTATTTGATACCCCGTCGGATCAGTTGGTGTGGGATGTGGGGCATCAAGCCTATCCGCATAAGATTTTGACGGGGCGTAAAGACCGTATGACTACCATTCGTACCCGTGATGGTGTGTCGGCGTTTCCAAGTCGTGCAGAAAGTGAATACGATGCCTTTGGTGTCGGGCATTCCAGTACTTCAATCAGCGCGGCATTAGGGAT
>CAIUVX010000051.1 GCA_903902705.1 uncultured Methylococcales bacterium | reverse complement strand
GAGCGTTGGAACGATGTATTACCATCACTCATAACGCAAACCCGCCAATTGCTTTTTAATCTCACACTCTAACTCGCTAGATTCAGCAAACAGTTTATCAAGATTGGTTTTAAAACCTGTCATTTTGGCTTCAAATTCAGCAGGGGTAATGTCGGTATATTCGATTTTCACATCAAAATACTGTCCCGCACTGAACGAATAATTTTTAGCTTTGATGTCCTCATACGACACAACCACGGTAAAATCTTCAACGGCTTCATGTTGATTGAAGGTGTCGATAATGCGCTGTTCTTCATCGAGTGAAAGCACGGTTTTTTGATTCTTGCCTTCTTTAACTTTTGTTCCCAATTTAGACGCATCCATTAACACAATGTCGCCTTTGGTATTGGTTTTATCAATGAACAAAATGGAAACGTTGGTGCCAGTGGTTGCAAAGATATTACTTGGCATAGAAACCACACCGCGCAGCATTTTTGATTCAACTAATCGTTCACGGATTTTCTTTTCAATGCCACTTTGTGCGGTAATAAATCCCGTTGGAACAACGATAGCAGCTTTGCCTTTATCAGATAACGAAAATATGATGTGTTGAATAAACAGCAGATAAATCGACATTTTATCTTTGTGTGGGCTGTCTGGTTTAGGCACATTCGGAATGCCCGCAAAAAAAGATGCGTGGAATAGATTTAAAAACACGCCCTCACAAGACCTGACATTTACAAAGATGAAATAATTTACTATTCAATTTTAATGTAAAATCAAAGCAACCATTCATCACCGCAAAAATTCCCTCCTATATGCTCAGCGACTTCAAAAAAATAGACACCCTCACACCCTCCGATTTTGAAGTTTTCGTCCGTGATGTATTCGTTGCCGCTGGTTGGACAGATGCGATGATTACTAAAGTAGGACAAGAATTTCAGCACGGCGATGGTGGTGTTGATATTTTCGCCTACAAAAACAAACGCAAATTTGCCATTGAAGTAAAACAAAGACAAGCAGGTTCAACCGTCGATGTTAAAGCCTTAAACCAATTAGTAACAGGCGCAAAACTAGCCAATGTTACCAATATGATTCTAGTGACAAATTCTTATTTTACCTCTGAGGTCAAAGTAAGAGCGTTAAGGCTAGGCGTTGAATTAATGGATAGGGACGGTTTACAGGATTTATGGATTAAAAAACATTCTGAAATTGGACGCGAGATTAAACCCAGAAAATACCAAGAAACCGTTATTCAAGACAGTCTGGCTCGATTTAACGATGGCAAAAGCCGCTTGCTAATTGAAATGGCAACAGGTTTAGGAAAAACCTACACCGTTGCTCATTTGGTTAAACAGATATTGCAACAGGGCAAAGCCAAGCGGATTCTATTTTTAGCGCATCAAGTTGAAATCCTATTGCAATCTGTCACCGCAAGCTTCCATGTTGGTTACTTACTTCTTTATGCTTTTAAACCCCGTCCTTAGCCTATAATACCCACCAACGCAAACTATTCCCCCAGACACAAACATCATGGACTTAATACAGCAAGGCATAGAAAAAGGCTTAATCCGTTTCGATGAAGATAGAAAAAATATATTTTATATTCATCAAGACAAACGCCGTTTGTACACCAATCCCGAAGAGCAAGTACAAGCCGAAACCTTTTTAAAACTGGTTTTGGAATACGGCTATCCCGTCACACACATACAGCAATTTGTTTCTGTATCAATGGGCAGTAATCATGATAAACAAGCTGATATTGTTGTTTATAAAGATGAAGCCTATACCTTGCCCTATATTGTTGTTGAATGCAAAAGCCAATATGTTTCCGAACAGGAATTTAAACTCGCCAGCGACCAAGCCTTTAGTTATGCCTATGCCGTAGCGGGTACAACCAAATATTTGGGTGACAAAAGGTAATAAAGAAGAGTTTTATCGGTTTGATAAAGAGAAAAAATTAAAAGTCACCCAGTCAGATATTCCCTATTATGGTGAAAGCGATACTAAAAAATACAAATATGCCAATGGCGGTTTTTATACTGACAAAGTAAAAGGTGAAGACAAAACAATTACAACGGGTGATTTAAAAGCCATTTCTGAAAGTGAATTAACGCGCATATTTAAACAAGCCCATGATGTACTGTGGGGCGGTGGCAAACGCAATGAATCAGAAGCCTTTGATGAATTTGATAAACTGATTTTTTGCAAAGTATGGGACGAAAGAAATACTAAAAAAGGTCAACACTATCAATTTCAAATTTTCAGCGAATCATTTGATGACGAAGACGCAGAAAAAAAGAGTTTAGAGGCATTAAGAACCCGCGTTTATGCGATTTACGAAAAAGGTAAAATAAAAGACCCGCAAGTATTTAATAAACCCATTGACCTTGAACTGACAGAAATTAAAGCCGTTGTTGAATATCTGCAAAGTATTAATTTCTTAGAAACTGATTTAGACAGCAAAGGCAAAGCGTTTGAAACCTTTTTAGGTGGATTATTTCGCGGCAAATTCGGTGCGTTTTTTACCCCGCGTAACGTGGTTAATTTTGTCGTTTCGGTATTGCCGATAACCGAAGACAGTCGAGTATTAGATACCTCCTGCGGTTCAGGTGGATTTTTACTCTATTGCTTAGATAAAGTTCGCAAACAAGCAGATGCCATTTATCCAGAACATGAATCTGGTCGAGATAGGGATGATTGGAAAAGAATGTGGCATGATTTCGCCTCAAAAAATCTATTTGGTATTGAAATAAACGACCAAATAGCACGGACTGCTAAAATGAATATGATTATTCATGATGATGGTCATACCAATGTCGTTAGTCATGATGGTTTATATCGAATAGATTATATTGCTGAAAAAACCAATAATCAGGGTTTTAAAGAAAATAGTTTTGATTTTATTGTCACTAATCCTCCGTTTGGTTCGATTATTAAACAATCTGAACAAGCGTATATGAAAAGCGATGGAAACTCTGCGCCATATTATGATTTTTCGTTAAAAAATGTCAATTGGATTGATACCAAAATAAAAGGTAATCACACAGCGACAGGGCGCGAAAGTCAAAGCACCGAAGTATTATTTATAGAGCAATGCCACAAATTTTTAAAAGCAGGTGGGATTTTAGCGATTGTTATTCCAGACGGTATATTAACTAATTCTAGCTCTCAATATGTGCGTGATGATATTGAAGAGAATTTTAGAATTATCGCGGTGGTTTCTTTGCCGCAAACCGCGTTTACTAATACGGGTGCAGGGGTTAAAAGTTCAGTATTATTTTTGAAAAAACACGATACTGCAACGACTAAAAAAATCCGTGAAGCAAAATGGCGTTTACAGGATGAATTAGCTTTAAAAAATAAAATTTCTGAAACTGCCGATACTTGGGAAAAAGAAAAAACGCTTTTAATTAAAATAGGTGATGCTTATTGCCGACAAATTGAAGTTGATTTAAAAAATGCGTTGCATGAATTAAAACATCAATATCAATTAACGCCTGAGTTAAAGAAACAAGCAGAAAAACAAGCAAAGGAGTTGCGTAAAGAATACGAAAAAACGGACAGCTATGCGGAATGGAAAAAAGCCATTAATGAGGAATACAGCGACAAATTAAATGCCTTTAAAGAAGAATTAGAAGAGCGTTATCAAGCTGAAAAACAAGCAAGATTACCTGATTATCCAATTTTTATGGCAATAGCTGAAAATATCGGCTACGACGCAAAAGGTAATAATTCAGATAAATTAATCAACAAAAAAGAATTTGATAATGATAAAGGCGAAAAAGTTATTATTGAAACGTATCAAAATGATTTGTTTAGCACGGAAAAAATCAAACACAGACAGCTAGATAAAGGTAAAGAAGTCGATGTTTTGATTAAAGAAACGATGTTACCGAATACGGGAATAGTAGGGGAGCTTAGGCGATTTATTGAAGCAGTTGAAACGGGGCAAGACTCTTTTTTTTTCTAAGCCCTTCCGTAAACACCAATAAAATATTTTTGGTACGGAAGGGCGAAATTGAAGGGCGATTAGATACTGGATTTTATAAACCAGAAACAATTAAGTTTATTAAATGGTTGGCAAATAAAAGCCATACTCAAAAGCTTAAAGTTTTTATTAAATCCATGAATACAGGATTTAATAATGAGCAAAACGAAAATAAAAACGGACTGAGATTTTTAAGAACTCAAAACGTAAGACCTGTTTATTTAGATTTTGAAAATGCTACCTTTACAACTGATAAAACTGTACAAATATCAAAAAAAGGAACTTTGTTATTTACGAGAATAGGTGTAAATGTTGGCGATGTCAGTTTTAACAACATTGAAGATTTTGCAATTAGTGATAATGTAATTTGTGCCGACTTACAAGATGAAACTCTTGCGTATTATGTGGCAATATTTTTATCGACAGAAAGAGGTAAGATTTTACTAGAAATGCAAAAGAGGGACACCGCCAGACCTCTTATTAGTTATGAAAATATCAGAAATCTTTTAATTCCAGTTTTATCAATTGATGAGCAAAATTCTGTTATTTCAATTTTTGAAAATGCCTATAGTTTAAAACAACAAAAAGAAGCAGAAGCCGCCGCGTTATTGGCAAGTATAGACGGCTATTTATTGCAAGAATTGGGAATTACTTTGCCGCCACCTAGCGAAAAGAAAACCTATTTTCTCACTCGTTCCAGTCAAGTAAGCGGCAACAGATTTGACCCGTTTTATCATCAAACCGAATTTGAATTATTAGAACAGGCGATAATAAACGGAAATTATAAGATAGAAAAATTAGGCAATTTTTTAAGTCAAATAAATTATGGTGCATCTGTTAAAAATGAATACGAGGATAGTGGCATACCATTTTTAAGAATAACTGATTTAAAAAGAAATGAAATCAGCGTGAAAAAAATGATGTATTTACCTGAAAGCATGAGAAAAGAAATAGGTAATTCTTTTGTGTACGAAAATGATTTTTTAATTAGTCGTAGTGGAACATTAGGCGTTGTTGCTTTAGTCGAAAAAGAAATAGACAGTTTTGCTTATGGTTCATTCATGATTAAATTTACTTTGAATAAAAATGCACCGATAAATAAAAACTATCTTTCTTATTTTTTAAATAGTGAAACAATGCAAAAAATTGTCGCTAAAAATAAAATTGGTGCAATTCAAGGCAATATTACTATTCCAACTATTAGAAACCTGCAAATCCCACTCCCACCACTCAAAAAACAAACCGAAATCGCCAACCATATCAGCGCGTTACGCACCCAAGCCAAACAGCTACAACAACAAGCCGCCGCTGAACTGGCACACGCAAAACAGCACGTTGAACACCTGATTTTAGGAGAATAACAGGAGTACAAACCTAGGTTTGTATTCAATTCGGCTAAAAATTAATCACGCTACTTTTTATATCAATAATCTAACAGAAGAAGGTAAAGTAGTCCGCGTTGATAAAATGGTTTATACCACCCCTGAAAAAGCCTTTAGCAATATAGATACTCAAGCCATGATGCGAGTTATTCAAGATATTATGAGCATTTCAAATATTATTGTTGAAGCCGATATTTTTCGTGAATATGTCAACATGGAACTCAATTTAAGTTATTCAAAATATATCTATGTCGCTTTAGTTAAAACTCAGTTAAAAGAATTAGGATGGCATCGCAACAGCACGTTATTCAGTAAAAACCCCATACCCTATAAAAACCTGTTAGATATGTGCAAACAACTCTGTAATCCAGAGTTATCTAAACCTGAAAATGCCAAAATTCTCCAACAAGCCGTCTGGCTAACCGATGCCATGACATCAGATACCATTCAACAATGGAAATGGCAAATGAGTCACTAATTTTAATATATAACGCATACCATAATGTCTATCTTACTGAGATAGCAACAATGCCTCACAGTACAATGTGCGGTAAAATATCCGCTACCATCTCGTTATCAAAGCCAGAATAAAATGAAAAAAATAAAATGCGCCGTTATCGGCACGGGTTATCTCGGTAAATTCCACGCGGAAAAATACGCTTTACTTCCTGACTGTGAGTTAGTTGCAGTAGTTGATATTAATGAACAAGCCGCTCAAGCCGTTGCTGAGAAACACGGCGCAAAAGCTTTAACTGACTACAGTTCGTTATTAGACACGGTGGATGCGGTTAGTATTGTTGTTCCCACTACCTTACATCACCAAGTCGCGAAAGATTTTTTAAATGCAGGTGTTCATGTGTTGGTGGAAAAACCCATCACGGTGACTGTTGCCGAAGCCGATGAACTCATCGCTATTGCCGACGCTAAAAATCTAATCCTGCAAGTTGGACATTTAGAACGCTTTAACCCCGCCGTGTTGGGTTTGGATAAAGAAGAAAAACCGCTGTTTATTGAATCGCACCGTTTATCGCCATTTAATCCACGCGCTAATGATGTTAGCGTGGTGTTGGATTTGATGATTCATGATATTGATATTATTCTGGCTCTGGTTGATTCTGAAATTGAACGCATAGATGCCAGCGGTACGCCTGTTTTAACCCAAGGCACGGACATTGCCAATGCGCGGTTAACTTTTAAAAATGGTTGCGTGGCGAATGTGACTGCCAGTCGTATCAGCATGAAAATGGAACGCAAAATGCGGATGTTTAGACCTAGCTCCTATATTTCGGTGGATTTTCAAAACCGCATATTGAGCAAATACCAAACAGGCACGAAAGAAATGTTTGCAGGTATTCCTGAAATTATCAGCGAAGAATCGACCTTTGAAAATGCAGACGCGCTATTGGAAGAAATTAAACACTTCATCAACTGCATTCAAACGGGCGAAAATCCGTTAGTATCAGGGGTAGCAGGTAGAAGAGCCTTAGCCACAGCGATACAAATTACCCAGTTATTGGGCGACAAATAAACCCACGGAGTACAAAAAAATGATCCCAATGGTCAACCTAAAAGCCCAATACGTCGAAATCAAAGATGAAGTTGAACGTGGCTTAGCTGAAACAATCGAAAACTGTTCTTTTATTTTGGGTCCTAATGTGGCGGCTTTTGAACGTGAAACCGCTGAGTATTTAGGGGTTAAACACGCTATTGGTGTTGCCTCTGGCACAGACGCACTCCATCTTGCACTCATTGCCGAAGGTATTGGTGCGGGTGATGAAGTTATCACATCTTCATTTACCTTTATCGCCACCGCCGAAGCCATTAAATATGTCGGCGCAATTCCTGTGTTTGTTGATATTGATCCTAAAACTTTCAACATTTGCCCAGATGCGATTGCTAAAGCCATTACGTCAAAAACCCGCGCTATTATGCCTGTGCATTTATTCGGACAACCTGCCGACATGACTCGCATCATGCACCTCTGCGAACAACATAATTTAAAATTGATTGAAGATTGCTGCCAATCCTTTGGTGCGTCGATCAATGGCAAACAAACTGGCTCACTTGGACACGCCTCAGGTTATAGTTTTTTCCCCAGTAAAAACTTGGGTGCGTTTGGGGATGGTGGTTTAGTGGTTACTAACTCAGACGAAACAGCGGCAAAAATCAAACAACTGCGCAATCACGGTTCTGACGTGCGTTATTATCATGATGTTATCGGCTATAACAGCCGCCTTGATGAAATGCAGGCAGTTATTTTAAGACCGAAATTAAAACGCATCGATCAATACAATACTGCTCGTCGCCACGTTGCCCATTTGTATTCTGAATTAATGGCAGATTTACCACTGACTACACCGTTTGAAGACGGCTTAGGCATTCATGTTTATCATCAATACACGCTGTTATCTGATCGCCGTGATGACATTATGAAAGCTCTGCAAGACCAACAAATTGCCTGTGCCGTGTATTATCCAGTGCCGCTACACCAACAAAATGTGTTTAAAGAAGACTGTGCGGGCGTATCGTTACCCGTTACTGAATTTGTTGCCGCCAATTGTTTTTCTTTGCCGATTTGCTCACACTTAACGGATGAACAAGTGCGAGAGATAGTTGAGGTTATTCGTGGGGTTTTTGCTGAATAGATACCGTTTAATGACTGCCAGTCCTTTGAAGGATTGGCAGTCATTCTTAAAGCTTTAATTCAATACTGCTGAACAATATGGATTAACCAGCGGGTGGATAAATTTTTGTAAAATTGCTGTTAGTGTAAAAAGAATCCGCTAAAAAGGCTTTGGGTGAAGAAATGAAGCCTAATGCCTTTCTGCTCAATAGCTCTATATTCAGATTTGGATAACAAGACGCAGTGAACTCATGACAGTAATATTTGCCAGCTCCTGCTACAAAATCAAAATCATAAGGGATATTTTCATCGGCACATTTTTTCGCGTGTTCAATTGCCCAGTCTTGACCGCTGTTTGGACGTAGCACAATTATTTTATCGGCACGGCAAAAGTCAATAATATCAATTACTGACGATCCTTCGGCTATCGAATGTATCACCAAATGGTCATCGCCACCCACATAAAGCCCGCTATGACTACAGCCGCTCTCGCCTTTGGGAATAAAATAGCCGTCTAAATAGTCGTTGTATGCTCGCATGATGACATCACCAGCACGAATAATCTCTTCAATATCTCTGGTATCATGTCCTTTAATATCAAAAGAAGTCGGTTGATAAATAACAAAAAACGGCCATTTGAATATTTTTATATCGCCGAAAATTGTCAGTGCTGCTCGTTTTATTGAATAAATAATATTACTCATTTACCACCTCACATTGAATACGAACTTAAAAAGTTCGATAAATAAAAATTCAGCTACGCGTAATCTTCATCACTTAACTGAATCAGCAAAAAACCTTAATTGCTATGAATTTCCGCGTGTAAAGCCAGATACTCAATAGTCAATTTATGATTTGGCATATAGTGAATCAACGGTTTAGATTCGCTGTGTGATTCTCTGATTTTTATGGACGGTGAAATCATGCTATTTAGTACAGGCAAACCTTCGGCAATAAGTTGATCGACCAATAAACGCGGCAGATTAGCTTGTCGTTGGAATTGATTAACAATGATGCCTTCAATTTCTAACTTTTGATTATGATCGGCTTTGACTTCGGTGAGTGCCTGCATCAGGGTATATAAGGCTTCTCTTGAAAAAGTATCACAATCAAACGGAATCAAGCATTTATCCGCAGCTATCAGTGCCGACTGACTATAAAAATTTAAAATAGGCGGCGTATCTATGTAGATAGAATCAAAGCCTTCTAATTTTTCTAAGGCTTCTTTTAATTTGAAGATTTTAAAACGCGATTCCAAACGACCTTGTAGCGGCTCAAGATCAGGATGTGAGGGTATTACATACAAATTAGGAAACGGCGTTTCATGAATTACCCCTTCTAAGCCTGCGCTGTTATTGCCACCGAATAAAGACAGACTTAAACAATCCTTGAAAAAATGGGCAATGGTTTTATCACTGTCAGTGACTTTTTGTCCTAACAAATATTGCGTGGAATTGCCCTGTATATCTAAATCAATCACGAGGGTGCGCTTGCCTTCAACGGCACTGATGGCGGCTAAATTACAGGTAATAGTGGATTTTCCCACGCCGCCTTTTTGATTAAAAATAACTCTGCGCATATTGTTGTCCTGTGAAATCAAGTAGATAAAGTGGGATTATAAAGTCTGCCTGTTGAATATCAAATACGAATAAAAGTTTTAGCGTGACAGGCAGGACATTCTGGAATTTCACTCGGAATTTTAAAGGCAATTTCTTTGCCACATTCATCGCAAATAAAAGTTCCAGGGAAAGTAATGTCGCCGCTGTGATAAGTATGTTTAGTGGCGAGTTGTTTAATTTTTTCAAGCTCTAGTCGAGTTTTATCTGCCACACTTAAAAACGCATCGAGAATGTATTTTTCAACGAGTTCTACATCAAACTTGAACCATTCAGTTAATGAATCACTATCCGCTTTATGAGATAAGCCATGTGCGGCGTGTTCAATATCGCGTTGAACGTAGCCAGACACTTTATCTAATTCAGCATCCGTCAATTCGCTGGTTTTGCTGGTTTTTTCTTTAGAAATTTCCAGTGCATCGGAAAAAGTATGCAGTGTTTCTTCCATAGTTTCATGCAAATGCTGCATGAATTCGCTATACGCTTTGATTAATTTATTTTTATTCATGGTAACTCTCCTTAAGATTTAAACGAACACGGTATTCTAACGCTTTTAGTGAATAAAAACCGATAGTGATGTTAGAAATACTTTTTAATTTTGTACCATAAGAAACGCTCTCTAATTTCTAGTAGCTGCGCACCGCTCCCGTTTTAACTTTTTTCTATGACAGCATCAATCTGATTAAATTTCTTGTCTGTCACCATCACAAACCACGATATTATCTTGCTGTTCTATGCAATGCGTTACTAGGCAAAATGGGTAGTGGTTAAATCTGTTGCCAATAATGAAGCGGATTATTTTAGCAAGGTAAAGGCAACGCTTAAGTCAGCGAAGTCATTTAATCTGGCTGATGGTAAGTTTCCATTAATGGAATTGGTTAGCGGCGATTGGTCGGTTATTTTAGATCACAAAGGATTGGTAAAAACAGCCTACGCATTTGAAGAGGCATCGGAAAGTTTTTTAAAGCGACAAACTAGATTGGGATACAAAGTTTATGAACGACAACTTGACACAGCAATTAGAGAGCAGCTTAAAGGCTTACTCAGTTTACGTTGAATCTTGGGATGTTCAATGTGGTGATACTTTCTTGCTATTTGGTGAACGTGATTTTTTACAGCGTCATTTGAATAGTTTGTCAGAAAAACAGGTGCAAGAAATGCACAAAACAGACCGACAGGTTTTAGAATTGTTAGACGTAGATTATGTTATTCCTGATAATGAAAGCGATGATGATATTAATACATTACGGTTTGTTGGTGACATTATTCAAGGGCGTGAAATTCCCCAGCCAAACCCTGATTTAATTATTCGTTTATAATATTCGTTTCTAGCTATCTTGTTAAGATAGTCGTGTAGGTTGGGCTGGCGATAGCCAACCCAACAAAACCTATGATATGTTGGGTTGCAAAAAGCACCAACCCAACTTACGGTACTTTGCAGATTACGGTTTTTTGTATACAGTCGATTCTAGCCCTATCTCTCAAGTAGTTGTTATCATTTAACGGCTTTGTCATTTTACCCCCGTTAAACCCCCGTTAAATTTCGCACAATCGCAATAGTGAGCGGTTTATTTGCATAGAGATTGTTATTTAGTCGCTATTGTCATCCTGCTGAACTTTTTCAACAGGTTTTTTAGTTCATTACTGCTTATTCTGTAACCTGATTTAATTCTCATATCAGACACAGGAAACGCATTATGTCAGATCCAACCCCTCCCGCTACTCCTCCTGCTGTTGCAGCATCCAGTGCGGAGTCGTCCGTTCCTGTGGTTGATGTGCAAGCAGAAATCGCCAAGGCGAAAGCCGAATGGCAACAAGAACTCGAATCTGCCACTGGGCATAAGTCCTTAGACGCGCTCAAAGAGCAACAACTCAAAGACAAAGGTGATTTACAAGCCTTGCTGGATAACAAATCCAAAGAAGCTGATGCCTACAAAGGTCAATACCAAGCCAACTTGATTCATAACGCGCTGCTCAGTGCTTCAGCGGATGCGGTTGACCCTGAGATAGTTAATGGGCTGTTAGCCGCTAAAGCCACGGTAGACAGTAATGGTAATGTCATCATTAATGGTAAACCTGTTAAAGAGGCAGTGGCTGAACTATTAAAAGCCAAGCCCTTTTTAGCGAAAGCCTCAAGCAATGTTGGTTCAGGTGCGCAACAAAGTACCTTTACCCCTCCTCCTTCTTCCACTGCTAATTTATCGCCTGTTGATCGGTTAAATTTAGCGCGTTCACAAGGTAATTAATCATGGGCTTAACGCTTATTGAAGCTGCCAAGCTTGAAACTGGCGACGTGGTTCGCAGTGCCGTTATTGAAATGTATGCGGGTTCTAGCGATATTTTAATGAATTTACCGTTTACCGATATTCAAGGTAATGCCCTTAAATACAATCGGGAAACGTCTTTGCCTGGTATTGGTTTTCGTGGGGTGAATGAATCCTATACTTCTTCTACTGGGGTATTGAATCCATTGACGGAAGCCTTGGTGATTGCGGGTGGTGAATTGGATGTTGATACGTTCATTGTGCAAACAATGGGTATGAATCAGCGTGCTGTACAAGAACAAATGAAAGTGCGTGGCTTAGGCTTGGCATGGACTAAGAAGTTTATCAAAGGCGATTCTTCTGCTGATCCGCGTGAATTCGATGGTCTACAAAAACGTATTATCGGCAATCAGTTGATTGCAGCGGGTAGCACTGCGAATGGCACGGCGTTGTCGTTGGCTAAGTTGGATGAGGCGATAGATCAAACCTTAAACCCAACCTGTTTAGTGATGAATAAAGCCATGAGACGACGCTTAACCCAAGCGGCGCGAGATACCAGTATTGGTGGTTTTATTTCTTACGACAAGAATGTCTTTGGTCAAACCATCATGAAGTACAACGATCTGCCTATTTTAACGGTGGATTTGGATAACGATGGGCTGTCTATTTTGCCCTTTACCGAAGCGGCTACCAGCGGTACGGCGACAGCAACGTCATTGTATGTGTTGAGCATGGGTGATGGTGCGCTGTCGGGTATTCAAAACGGCGGTATGCGAGTGACTGATTTAGGGGTATTGCAAGCATCGCCTTTATATCGGACACGGGTTGAGTGGTTTAACGGCATTTGCATCATGCACGGTCGGGCAGCAACACGCTTGTATTCGATTGCGGATGCAGCGGTCACTAAATAAGGGGATTGGCAATGGCTGGTGAATATACAAATTATACCTATGATAACGCGCTGTTATTAAAAGCAGCGGGCTTGATTGCCGCTACCGCAAACGGCAGCATTATTTTAGATTTGGGGGCAGGTTTTGTGGATGCCGATGTAGTGATTGATTTATCGGCGTGTGAAATCGCGTCGGGTGATGAAATCTATACGGTGTCAGTGGAAGGCTCTACTGCGGCGGATATGGCAAGCGGGTCAGTGTGTTTGGCTCGTAAGGCGTTTGGTAATTTAGTCGTGCCGATGGATGCGGCTTTAAGTGCAGCGGGTCGTTATGTGTTGTGTTTTCGGAATGAAGAAAACGGCACGTTATACCGTTATGTTCGGATTCATACCACAGTGGCGGGAACTATTGCCACGGGGATTAATTACTCTGCATTTATAGGGTTGGATCATGGTTAAGGTTTATACGCCTGAGGGCATTGAAGAAGATAAAGAACCTGTCGATGCGCGTGAATGTGTGGAGCGGTGTGGTTATTCTTATGAGCCGCCCGAGCCTATAGTCGTTGAAACAGACGACAGTAAAAAAGCGAAAAAATAAAGTAGGTTGGGTTAGCGATAGCGTAACCCAACATTTACCCGTGTTGTGTTGGGTTACGCTATCGCTAACCCAACCTACGATAATTGTTAATGGTAAACTTCAAATTTAATTAATAATTTGAGGGTAGTCGATGGATGCTAATGATTTTTACCAAGACTCACAGAGAAAGAGAGCTGAGCGATTTAGGGATGACTGGGATTTTAAACGAGTCTTTTATCAAAAAATAGATGAAATGTTGTTTTTTGAGCTTTTAGAAGACTTTCAGCCAACGATAGAATTTCTTGTTTGTTTCAGTGAACGAATAGATGGCAATAAAGTTTATCAACCGTTAAAAAACTTCTATCTATGTGATTTGGAGTATTTTTTATACGGTCTTTTACATTGGAATTCTATCAAGGATTTACTGCTTTACCGTGGCAGCATTAAGCAAACCGACCTAATTAGTCAATTGAATTTGGATAAAGATAAGGCTAGTTATTTTCTTTATACGCTAGGAAATATAGGTGTATTAAGAAAAGAAAAGAAAGGTCGTTGCAACGTTTATTCGTTTGTTACTGAACGAATAAATAAAAATAAATTAAAAGATGGGTGGAATCTTTTTGATGCTTCAAGAAGAGTCCCTATTGAGTGAAAACTTTGTAATTAACGGGTTCTATATGCTTTTAATTAATATTGAGTTAGATGAGGCATCCTCTGTATTAGCTGCTTTAGCTTCTAATGAAACATTGACCAGAATGGTGTATGTCGCCGCTCAAAGTTACAAAACCGATGTTGATGATTGGATTAATTCAGGGCAGGCATTTAAAACACGTCCCGAAGGGCAGTTGCAGCAATCCATTAACTGGCTACCCGACGGTGATAGTTCAGCAACGGTGTTCGCTAATGCTGCCCACGCGCCTTATGTTGAATTTGGCACGCGTCCTCACATTATTAATGCCAAGAATCGCAAGGCGTTAAAGTTTGCGGGCGGTGGTGGTTTTATTTTTAGACGCTCAGTGCATCACCCAGGCTCTAAGCCGTTCCCGTTCTTTTATACCGATATGACTAATCGTCAAGAAAATATGATGAATGCAGTGCGTTTAGTGTTAGCGGAGGCGGGTGCAAATGGTTAGTTATTGGGTAGTCATAAACAGTGAGTGATTAAGAGAATCTCAATTGGTTACGAATATTGTCATTATAGTGATG
>CAIUVX010000050.1 GCA_903902705.1 uncultured Methylococcales bacterium | reverse complement strand
TTTCTCGCCACCTTTGGTTTCTACCGACAGACTGTCAATTAACGTCCCTGATTTTACATCCACAATTTCAGTTAATAAATACGCAAATAAAAAGCTCGGCTTATGTAAACGCCCGACAATCACATAATCAGCATTTACCTGTTTACCTAATTGTGCAGCAACATCAACATGATCGAAAAGATAACCCTCACCCATATTCAATGCTTGCTGTGCCGCTGAATCAATCGGCAATATAGTTAATCCTGCTTTTTGTAATTCAGCGGATAATAACGGTTTTATTGACGCAGTACGCTCTATTTCCTCAGGACGATTCGGCAAATAAGTCACATCTTTTAATTCAAAATTTAATATAGCTACGCGCACTTCTGCATAAACTGAATGACTGAACAATACTAATAAAAAAAACAGCATTGATATAATATTTATATTTTTCATGGTTGTATCTTATTGTTATTATTAGTTTTTTAGTTAAAGGCAGGGTTTATAAATCGGGTCTAAAAGTTGCATTGGCAGTTTTATTCAAACAAGCACGAACTACCTTATTTTTCATTTCATCATCACCATTTTTAAGTGCTTTCACATACCAGTTTTCAGCTTCTTTTAAATTACGGGTAACGCCTTGTCCATGCTGATACATATTAGCCAGGTAATACTGCGCATCCGCATTATTTTGTTCAGCAGCTTTACTAAACCATTTAACTGCTTCATTATAATTTTTATGAAGCCACGATACGTTATAAAGCATCCGACCTAAATTAACTTGAGCATCTATATAATTCTGTTCTGCGGCTTCTCGATACCATCCTATTGCTTTCGGATAGTCTCTATCAACACCTTGTCCTTGCTGATACATAAGCCCCAAGCGATATTGAGCATTCAGATTGCCTTGCTTGACTAACTCAAAACAGTCTACAAAATCTTGGGACGGTGGTTTTGTACCTTCATCAGGAGCAAAAATATCTGGATGCTCACCAAATGGATTGATGGATTCTGGTTTAACATCGCCTTCGTAAAGAATTGAAATATCTTTTTGTCCTGCCACTTCTTTAATTGCAGCGATTGCTTCGGCTAATGTGCAACGAAACCATTCTCTATTTTCAACTTCACGTTTTAACTTAAGTGATTTATGAGTTGCTTGCTCCAATGATCGTGGGTTCTCAACTAAAAATTCATATTTAGCAATACAAGGGTGAATAGTTCCTGCGTTACTTAGCTCTTTTGCTCTTTTTTTAGGGTCGAGCGTGGAATATCCAATTTTTACTGAATCTTTATATCCTTCATTGGTTACAATATAAACATAACCTTTATAATCTTTTTTCATCTATTTTCCTTAAAAATCACACGATATAATTTTTCAGCCGCCTTAAAACACAAAGTGATTTTTATATTTTGATACGGCGGAATACAAACCTAGGTTTATATTCTAATCACTCAATTCTTACCACTACCATTTTTTCTATTGTAATTCATATCTCATGTAGGTTTGCGTACTTTTTAAACCAAAGCAATAGTGCGTAAAAAGCCAACTAAAGGTAGAATCAAGCCTACAATCTTTAAGAGCCTAAGCCAAGCAATGAATCAACCTTTACTGTCGGTCGAACAACTCAGTGTTATTTTTAATCAGTCGCAAACCGTGGTGGATGCGATCAGTTTTGTTATTCATGCAGGTGAAACTTTTGCCTTAGTCGGTGAATCAGGTTCGGGGAAATCGATGACTGCGTTGTCGATACTGCGTTTATTGCCCAATAATGCCAAGTTAACCGCACAAGCTATTGATTTGCAGAGTGATAATTTGTTGACGCATTCGGAACTGGAGCTGTGTCAAATTCGTGGTCGGCGTATTGGCTTGATTTTTCAAGATCCGCTGTCGTCATTAAATCCTGTGATGACTATTGGCAGTCAAATTGCCGAAGTCCTCGATATTCATTTTAAGCTATCAAAAACTGAGTTAAATCAACGGGTGTTGGAGTTATTACAGCAAGTGGAAATTCCCAATCCAGAACAGCGGTTAAAAGATTATCCGCACCAGTTATCAGGCGGTCAGAGACAACGGGTGATGATTGCTATCGCCTTAGCAGGTAAGCCCGATTTATTAATTGCTGATGAACCTACTACCGCGCTGGATGTGACTATTCAGGCGCAAATTTTGGCGTTGCTGAAAGCTATTCAACGGCAAACAGGCATGGCGTTGTGGTTGATTAGTCATGATTTAGCGTTAGTGTCTACTATGGCGGATAGAGTCGCGGTGATGCAACAGGGAAAAATTGTTGAATCTGGTTTAACTGCGGAATTATTTTCTAATCCTCAACACCCATATACGCAAAAATTACTGAACGTTTTACCGTCTATTCATCATGCGGGTAAACAACAGATACGCGATGCGCAGCCTACGCCATTATTGCAAGTCAGTGATTTTTACTGTCACTATCCGATACGCAAAGGTATTTTTAAGCGCATTGTGGATTATGTCCGTGCCGTTGATGGGGTAGATTTTAGTATTGAGCAAGGCAAAACTTTGGCATTAGTTGGTGAATCAGGTTGTGGTAAAACTACGTTAGGTAAAAGTTTGTTAAATTTATTACCCAGTCAGGGTAGGGTGGTGATTAACGGTGTGGCGTTGAACACACTTAAAGGCGAAGAGTTACGCCAACAACGGGCAAATATTCAAATCGTTTTTCAAGACCCATTTTCTTCGATGAATCCACGGATGTTAGTGGGTGATATTATTTCCGAAGGCTTGTGTGCTTTGCATCCGCAAGTAACGGAACAACAACGGATCAGCCGTGTTAAACAATTATTACAACAAGTGGATCTACCAGAAGAGTCAGTGTACCGCTATCCGCATGAGTTTTCAGGTGGACAGCGGCAACGGATTTGCATTGCGCGGGCTTTAGCCGTTGAACCTAAATTAATTGTCTGTGATGAACCTACTAGCGCGTTGGATGTTTCCGTACAAGCGCAAATTATTCAGTTATTAAAAACCCTGCAACAAGAAAAAGGCGTGAGTTATTTATTTATTACTCATGATATTGCTGTAGTAGCTGAAATTGCTCATGAAATTGCGGTGATGTATCAAGGTAAAATTATCGAACAGGGCAGGGCAGAACAAATATTACAACATCCCCAACACGCTTATACACAACAATTATTAGCCGCTGTTCCTGTGTTAAAAATCGCCTGATGAACTGTGTTAAAGCCAAAAAAATCATTGAAGAAAGTATTAAAAAATCGCAGTTTATTGGTGTCATTGTGCCGTGTGCTGATGAAGGCGAAGTCTTACAGCAGCTTAAACAACTGCATACGACTTATCCCGATGCCTCTCATATCGCTTACGCCTACCAACTCAAAACAGATAACGGCTTAGTCTATCGTTTCCATGATGCAGGTGAACCCACTGGTACAGCGGGTAAACCTATTTTTCAGCATATCGAAGGCAAACAAATCATCAATGTGCTGGTGGCAGTGATTCGTTATTTTGGTGGGATTAAATTAGGGGCAGGGGGCTTGACTCGCGCTTATGGGCAGACGGCAAGACAAGTGATTGAAGCCGCCGATATTTATCCGTATATCGAGCAGGTGACTGTCACCTTAACCTTGGATTACAAGCAAATCCAGCCTTTGGAATATGCGTTAAAAAAACTGGACGGGCGTATTATCGAACAGGATTTTGCTGAACAAGTGCGGGTAATCGTACAGTTACCCGCTGAGCAATTAAATACGTTATTACAATCATTTCCTGAACATTATTAAAAATTATAGTAAACCATGTTCTGCCATTGAATAGGGTTTTCCATCACCGATAATAAAATGATCTAATACGCGGATGTCAAATAGGGCTAAGGCTTGTTTGAGTTTTTCGGTGATTTGTTTGTCGGCTTGGCTGGGTTCGGCAATGCCTGAGGGGTGATTATGGGCAAAAATAACCGCTGCGGCATTATGATGTAAGGCTTGCTTAACCACTTCACGCGGATAAACGCTGGCACCATCTATAGTGCCTCTAAATAATTCATCAAGTTGAATGACGCGGTGTTGGTTATCGAGAAATAAGCAGGCAAATACTTCGTAGCTATAACCGCGTAGTTGCGCACTTAAATAGGCGCGGGTAATGTCTGGACTGGTTAGCGCGTCGCCACGTTGCAAAATCTCTTCAAAATGGCGTTTTGCCATTTCTAACACGGCTTGTAGTTGGGCGTATTTTGCACTGCCTAAGCCACGCGCTAGGCAAAATCGTTGTTCATTGGCATTCAATAAGGCTTTTAATGAGCCAAAATCGGCGAGCAAATCACGCGCTAAATCGACTGCTGATTTACCTTGTACGCCTGTGCGTAAAAAAATAGCCAGTAATTCGGCATCGGTTAATGCCGATGCACCGCGTTGTAATAGTTTTTCTCTGGGTCTATCTTCTACCAGCCAATCCTTTATCGCCATAACACACCGCCTTGTTGAGTTGAAAATTAAGCATAGAAGAATTTTGCTAGACTTGCCATAATACCCTCTTTTATTTATTTTCAAACATGACGATTAACAAGCATATTTTGGTAGGCGTTAGCGGCGGTATTGCAGCGTATAAGTCGGCTGAGTTAGTTCGATTGTTGCGTAAACAAGGGGCTGAGGTACGCGTGGTGATGACTGAAGCGGCTACACAGTTTGTCCGTCCACTGACTTTTCAAGCTCTTTCTGGTCATTCAGTGCAGTTCGAGTTACTCAACGCTGAAGCAGAGAATGCGATGAGTCATATTAGTCTGGCACGTTGGGCTGATGTGTTTGTTATCGCACCTGCAAGCGCAAATACCATTGCCAAATGTAGTCACGGTTTGGCGGATGATTTACTATCAACACTGTATTTGGCGGTTGACTGCCCTGTTTATATCGCCCCTGCTATGAATCAGGCGATGTGGCATAAGGCGGTTACGCAAGAAAATATCGCTAAACTTAAAGCGCACGGTGTGATAATTATTGGACCTGAACAAGGTGATCAAGCCTGTGGTGACACAGGATTTGGTCGAATGTCAGAACCTGTGGCGATTTGTGAACGGATACTGGCTAAGCCCGTTGAACAGTGTTTACAAGGTTTGCGGGTATTAATTAGTGCGGGTCCTACTCGTGAACCTTTAGACCCTGTGCGTTATATTACCAATCGTAGTTCTGGGAAAATGGGTTACGCATTGGCTAACGCGGCTGTTCAGGCGGGCGCGAAAGTAACACTGGTGAGTGGCCCTGTCACCTTAGTCGTTCCAGCGGCTATTGATGCTTATCAGGTGGAAACAGCCGCCCAAATGTTTGAGACCGTTATGGCAAAAGCATCCGATTGTGATATCTATATCGGTGCAGCAGCAGTGGCTGATTACACACCCATTACCGTACAAGCGCAAAAAATAAAAAAACAAGCCCAACAAAGCACTATAATCCTACAAAAGACCCAAGATATTTTGGCAACCGTTGCCAAACTCGATAAACGTCCGTTTACTGTGGGCTTTGCCGCAGAAACCAATAATCTTGAAAGCTACGCACTACACAAATTACACGAAAAAAACCTCGATATGATTGCCGCAAACTGGGTAGGACGGGAACAAGGGGGGTTTGACAGCAATGAAAATGCGTTACAGGTTTTTTGGCAAACAGGTCAAAAAACGTTGGAAATGATGAATAAAACACAGTTGGCAGAACAATTTATTTTGTTATGCGCAGAGAGATTTAATGAAAAAAATACAACTTAAAATTTTAGATGCCCGATTAGGTAAAGAGATTCCTTTGCCAGAATACGCAACAACAGGGGCAGCAGGCTTAGATTTGCGTGCCTGTGTCAATGAAGCTATAACGTTAAACTGTGGAGAAAGTTTACTAATCCCAACAGGCTTGGCTATTCATATTGATGATCCTAGTTTAGCAGCAGTTTTATTACCGCGTTCAGGTTTGGGGCATAAACACGGTATCGTGTTGGGAAATTTAGTAGGGCTTATCGATTCAGATTATCAAGGTGAAATATTGGTGTCTTGCTGGAATCGTGGCACGACAGCGTTTACTATTAATGTTGGTGAGAGAATTGCGCAAATGGTTTTTGTCCCTATTGTGCAGGTGGAATTCGAGCAGATCGAAGCGTTTGCACAAAGCTCACGCGGTCTTGGCGGTTTTGGTCATACGGGTCGTCATTAAGTTACAATTTATTCGAGGTATCACTTATGATAAAACTTTTTTCGTGGTTAGCAGGCATTACTATGCTGATGTTTTTAATTTCTGGCGCGTGCATTTATTGGATGTCCAATATTGCTGTAATGCACTCAAAAGAGGAATCTGCAACAGCTATTGCCAAAGCGGTATCCGTAACACTATCAGCACAAATAGATTTACTTAACAAAACAATCGATAAAATAGTGAGTGATCCAGAAATATTAGCGATCATCAGCAATGCAAATCCTGTTCAGCTAAGTGCGACAGCAACGAAATTGGAAAAATATTTTCCAGAAGTCCTAAAAATCAGGTTGTTCGTCCCAGGTTTGAGTCCAACAGATGATCAAATTGTGCCGAAAATGGGCTTTGCTGATATTGAAATGGTACGCGAAACCTTCAGCAAAAGCCGACTACCTAGCATACAAGGCGATAGTGGACCTGATAGACATCTTGCTATCACGAGGGCAATTAAGCAGAACAATGAAGTTGTCGGCGTTATTCTAGTCAGTTTAAACTATGATTTTATTAGTAAAAACATACGCACAGCCGCCGCTAAAGATGAATACATTGAATTAAAACAAGATATGCTGGTATTGGGTGTTTCGGGATCAATAATCGATACTAAAAAAGCTGCCAATATTCGTGTAAAAGTAGATGATTCTGACTGGGAAATTATTTATTACTATACTTCTGGTATGGATGTCAGTGAATTGACCGTGTCCGCTACGGTTGTTTTTATTGCTGGATTGATAGTATTGCTAGGCTTTTTTTCTGTACACCGAAAATTATCAGCCTTACTGTCAGAAGATGTAAATTGCATTATGAAAGCTATCAAGGACATAATGACTACCCAGAAACTTTATAACACCTATCCTGTGAATCTAACTGAAATGGAGGGTGTAATTCCTACTTTAGCACAATATAAACGTGTCTTGGATCAAGATAACGATGACACTATGCCTGATAATTACGATGATGTGCGTATGGATGATTTTTTTGATGATTGATAAAAACCTCAGCAAACTCCTATAATCCCCTTCTCAAAAAAACACAGTAAAGACACAATGAAGCAAACAAGAAAAGCCCACCAAATAGCCGATGTACTTATCGAAGCTTTACCTTATATTCAACGATTCAAAGGTAAAACTATCGTCGTTAAATTTGGTGGCAATGCGATGGTTGATGAAGCACTTAAACACAGTTTCGCGCGTGATATTGTGTTAATGAAATTAGTTGGACTCAATCCGATTGTTGTTCATGGTGGTGGCCCTCAAATTGGTCAGCTGTTGGCAAAACTGGGTAAAACTACGGGATTTGTCGATGGTATGCGCATTACTGACAGTGAAACGATGGATGTCGTTGAAATGGTACTGGGCGGCTTAGTCAATAAAGAAATTGTCAGCTTAATAAACCGACATGGCGGTAAAGCCGTTGGTTTAACGGGCAAAGATGGCGATTTTATTCATGCGAGAAAAATTCAGTTAAAAAAATCCGCAATCGATGCCGATGCGTCTGAAATTATTGATTTAGGGCATGTTGGCGAAGTCAGTAGCATTGATCCCTCAGTGGTCGATATGCTGGGACGTAGTGATTTTATTCCTGTGATTGCCCCTATTGGAGTGGGAGCAGATGGGTGTTCCTACAATATCAATGCTGATTTGGTCGCAGGAAAAATTGCCGAAGTGCTAAAAGCTGAAAAATTAATATTACTGACCAATACCGCAGGTATTTTGGATAAACAAGGTGAGTTATTAACAGGTTTATCGATTAGCGATATTGATCGGCTATGTGCCGATGGTACTATTTCAGAGGGTATGATTCCTAAAACTCGCTGTGCAACCGATGCGTTGAAAGGTGGTGTAAATAGCGTCCATATTATTGATGGACGAGTAGAACACGCGGTATTGCTAGAGCTATTTACCGATCAAGGTGTGGGTACTTTATTAATCAGCCGCTCATTGACATAAGGTCTAAAAGATTTACGCAAGTCTTTGATTTGTTGACTATTACACAATTCCTTGCCTAACGAAGAATCACGACAATGAATATCGAGAAAAAGCTGATCATCAGCGTCTTTGCTGGCAATTTTTGAGATAGATAAACTAATGTCAGTATCCTTAGAGGGTTGTTCGTGCATCACTAGGTTATCGGCATTAACATCTACTGGCGTGGTTGAGTGAATATCGACAAAAGTTCGTGCAATCGCCCATGCCTTTTTACACTCAATATCATTTTCACAGCGAAATAAACCCAACTCGTTGGCTTCTTCAATACTAGCGACTATATTTTTTGGTGTGGGATCATCAGGTTTGGTCAGAACTAAAAACCGTTTGATGTTGGTATCATATTCATCGCTGACCTTTTTTTGCTGAGCAATACTATCATTGACAGCACTCTTAGTTTTTTCTATCTCGATCTGAATGTTCTTTATTTCTTCAATCAAATTGGCAGGTACTGGTTGAGCGTTACGTTCAAAGGTTGCCGCGCTTTTTTGCTTAACATCAAGTCTTTCTAATTGCTGGACTATCGCAGATTCAATTAATTTTTTTTGTCCTTCAATGATCGCTATTTTTGCTTTAAGCTCTGCAAGCATTTCTTCCTTAGAGTGGTAGCTTCTTAGTAAGGAATCATCATGCGCTTTTTGATTGGCTATAATTTTTTCTTGTTTTTCTCGCAGTATATTAAGATGATTATCACGTTCCTTCTCCTCTTTGGTTTTTTCCTGCTCAGTAATATCAACAACACGCCCTTTTTTACTCAAGGTTTCGCGCCGATATTTAGCCTCTTCGGGGGATATTTGATCTGAAAAAGAAGTTTTACCCGAATCATCGACCCACTTATACAGTTTTGCGCTGCTAGGTTGGCTAGCTAATAAAAGAGAGCAACTAAGAAAAAAAGTGAGGTGAAAATTATGAGGTTTCATAGACTATTCAACGGGTTTTTATTGATTCTAGGATTATATTGTAAAGACGACAAAGATAAAAATTAATACTCTTTGCTGTCGTCATTTTTTAGCGCACTAAATTGACCAAATCATACAACGGTAGCAAAACCACCAGTTTGGCTAAGTATAAAAACAACAATACTGCTAAAGATGAAAGGTCAACACCACCGATGTAGGGGATGAATTTTCGACAAGTATTCAGTAATGGCTCTGTTAGGCTAGTTAAAATAGCAGAAACCGCATCAAAACCGACAGGGCTAAACCAAGTTAATAACGCTCTAATAAATACTGCATAAATGAAAATATCGATAAGTAATTCGATCAAGTGCGAAGTAGATAAAATAGCCAGTGAAGCTATGCCAATAGCATCGCCTTTTAATAATCCGATGGAAAAATCAGCCAGCATTTGTAAAGCAAAAACTAACACCAGCGACGACGTGTCTATTTTTCGCACAGCGGGTATGTAGCGGCGCAAAACTTTTAAAGGTGGATGAGTTATTTTGATAAGAAATTGTGAAATAGGATTATAAAAATCAGAGCCACAATATTGCAATAAAAAACGCAATAACACCGCCAATATGTACAAATAAAATAACGTGCCGATTAAAAAAATAATAGGTGCAGTTAGGTAATTAGAATTCATTAGCTATTTTCCGATGGCTTAGACATTTCAATAGAGCGGTCACGCGCCGCGTGGAGTGCTTTGGAAACCAGTTCAGAAAAGCCACCTTCGGTAAAGGTTTCTATTGCGTGTTGCGTTGTACCACCTGGTGAAGTGACACGTTTGCGTAACTGCTCAGGCGATTCATTGGATTCTAAAGCGATTTTCGCCGCACCTAAAGCGGTTTGTTGAACTAATAATCGAGCGGTTTTCGCACTAAGCCCTAATTCTAACGCCGTTTTTTCCATCGCTTCCATCAGTAGAAAATAATATGCAGGGCCACTGCCAGATACCGCAGTCACTGCATCAAGCTCGCTTTCCTCGTCAACCCACAGCGCGATACCGACAGAACGCAAAATCGTTTCGGCTAAGTTGCGTTGTTTGGTGTTAACTTTGTTATTAGCGTGTAGCGCAGTGGCACTTGTTAGCACTAAAGCAGGGGTATTAGGCATACAACGGACAATTGCAATATCTTCGCCTAACCACTGGCTTAAACTGTGTTGATTAATACCCGCTGCAATAGAGACAATCAGGGTTTTTCTTTGCTGTACTAAAGCGGCTGCATTTTTAGCCACCTCGGCTAACACTTGTGGTTTGACCGCTAAAACGACCACATCTACTTCATTAAGCACGTCATCGTTGTTTATTGACGTATTTACGTTCAATGTAGCGGCTAAATTACTAAGAATATCCGCACTAATATCCGAAGCCCACAGTTGCTCTGCTGGATGACCGCTAGCAATCAAACCGCTCATCAAGCTTAATGCCATATTACCGCCGCCGATAAAACCTATTTTTTTTGTTTTCATGATTTACGTTATAGTGGTGATTATTAAAACTATATTACTCTATATTAGAAAATAAGGTCTGTGCAATAAATCACAAGCCCTTACTGACAAACTAAAACCTATGATTGACACTATTTACATTGAAGACGCTATTTCCCAGCATCCGCGTGTACACGATATTTTGGCACGATTTCCAAAAGCAAGACGCATTAGTTGCGAACGCTATACGCAAGTATTTAATCCCAAAGCGCAAAATTTTCGTTTACAAAAACAAAATCCCGCGCTCATTTTAGCTCAAAAACACCAACATTTCGTACTGCCTGCACCCTCAGGTTATGGCATAGGCTCAGCACGAAATTATTATTTTTCCCATGTGTTAAATTGCTTATACGATTGTCGCTACTGTTTTTTACAGGGGATGTATCAATCGGCACACTATGTATTATTTGTGAATTACGAAGATTTTCAAGCTGAAATTGAACAACTTTGCCAAGACTCACCCGATGAACACCTACATTTTTTTTCTGGCTATGATGGTGACAGTTTAGCTTTAGAACCTGTCAGTGCGTTTAGCGAATATTTTTTACCTGTGTTTGCCAAACTACCCAATGCGTTTTTAGAATTACGCACTAAAAGCACCCAAATCAGACGCTTATTAAATCGCCAACCCTTAGCCAATTGCGTAGTGGCGTTTAGCTTGTCGCCCGATGCGATTGCTCGTAAAGTAGAAGCCAAAGCCCCTAATCTACAACGCCGATTGGACGCATTAATTAAAGCCCAAGCCCACGGCTGGCAAATTGGTTTACGTTTTGATCCTCTCATTTACCAAAGCGATTACCGTGAACAGTATCAACAACTATTTGCCCAAGTATTCGCCCATATTGACTTAGCGCAACTGCATTCTGTGAGTCTAGGCACTTTTCGTTTACCCGACGCATTTTTTAAAAAAATACACAAACTCTATCCCGAAGAGAAACTGTTCGCAGGTGATTTTAGCAGTCAACACGGCATGATGTCTTATCGTAATAGCATCGAACAAGACATGATGGGCTATTGCAGCGAACAACTTTTAAGTTACATTCCAGCGAGTAAATTTTTTCCATGCCGATTATAAAGCGTACCATTTTAGTTACAGGCGCGAGTTCTGGCATAGGTCGTGCGATTGCCGAAAAGCTATTACACCACGGACACCATGTTATTGGTGTATCGCGTAATATCCAACAGTTCACCAAAACCATGCCAGAGTTCAGTGCCGTGCAGTTGGATTTAAGTCACTTGCCTGATTTGCCTTCACAGTTTAAGCAGTTGGCAAAAAATTATCCAGACATTGATACAGTCATTTTTGCCGCAGGAATTGGACAATTTGGCTCACTCGAAGAATTTTCTTACGCCCAAATTGAAGCTCTAATGACTGTCAATTTTACCAGCCAAGTATTTTTAACCCGCGCCTTATTACCGCAATTAAAACGTAAATCACGCAGTGACTTGTGTTATATCGGCTCAGAAGCGGCGTTAAAAGGTAGCCGTAAAGGTGCGATTTATTGTGCCAGTAAATTTGCCTTGCGTGGATTTACTCAAGCCCTACGCGAAGAATGCAGTAAAAGCGGAATACGCGTGTGTTTAATCAACGCTGGCATGGTCAAAACCGCATTTTTTGATAATCTGTCCTTTGAACCTGCGGATGATGAAACTAATTATTTACTACCCGAAGATATTGCCGACGCAGTGGATTATGTGCTGAACGCTAACCCCAATATCGTCATTGATGAAATTAATCTAAATCCTTTAAACAAAGTGATAAAGTTTAAAAAATAACGTCAACCAAATACACCGCATCAAAATACGAGATAACGATTATGACCAAACTATTTTTAATCACCGCTACACTACTCACCTTAACTATAAATATAGCTCTAGCAGCCGAAAAGCCATGCGCCTCTAATGCCTCCTATCATTCAATTGTGGACGCACAAGACAAACGCCTCATTGCTGGTTATGAATTTACTATCACCAAAGAAGGGACTTTTACCGTTAAACAGGGCGATAAACTAGTTTACAGCAATTGCGATTTATATGATGAAGTCATAGAAGAAACTAAAGGTTTGAATGAAACGGTTGGCATTGCGTGGCATATTTCGTTTGCCGATGATAAATCCAAACAGCTAGAGCCTGCGGTTGGTGAAGATATAACGGGAGATGGCGTACCAAAATTAGTTATCTCTTATTCTTACCATGCTACTCACTGTTGCGGTAGTGTAGTGATTTTTGAGTTGGGTAAAGAATTTAAGAAGATTGCCAAAATAAAAGGCGGCTCATGGGGGGTGGGATTTAAAGATATAAATGGAGATAAACTTCCCGAAGCTATTTTGACTGACAATAATTATTTCGGCTGGCATTCAGGTGATGCAGAGCTGGATTATCCCAATCCGCCCATCGTGTTTGGCTGGAACGGCACTGAGTACGTTCTTCGCCCAGATTTAATGCGTAAAGACCCGCCACCACTGCCTGAACTTGAAAAGCAAGCAAAGCTGATTAGTGAGGATAAAAAATGGGGCGATAAATACGAAGTCAAAAACATTCCCGTTGCCCTCATCCAAAACGCGATGCGATTAATGTACAAAGGTCACGAAGAGCTAGGCTGGAAATTTGCCAACATGGCGTGGTCTAGTAAGTTTCCAGTCGATGAAGTATTTTTTAGCGAATGGCGAAAACTTATGGCACAAAATCCAGTCTGGCAAGCCATCATTAATAACCATGCTATGCCAGCATCGGAGATAAAAACGGCGTTAGAAATAGAAATAGCGCGGAAAAACAATCACAAATAACCCACCGAAATTTCAGCGGCAATTGCTGAATGTGGCTTGTAGTCGATAATCTCGAAATCTTCAAATTGATAATCAAAGATTGAAGTGGCGTAGCGGACACGGGGGAACAATAGTATCATCATGAAAAGCCCCGCATTCCGCAAGCTCCATGCTGGCTACTTGCTTTCATCGTCTCCATAGGATGTGCCGACGATAGGAGGCGCATCATTCGCGTCATATTTCTCGACCGATGCGCTTCGTGCCTCAGCACATCCTATGACTTAGCACACCTTATCGCGTTAAGATGATAGGTTTCGTTATCACTCTACCCATCTTACGGGTTAAAACTCTAATTCCAAACCTGTTTCACAAAAATCAAATATAGCTGGCTCACTTTCTACACCATCGGAAAAAACGACTTTAATTAGCTGTTTGCAGTCTTGGTTATCGGCACTAGCATTCCACACTAACGTTTCTGACTCACCTGCTTTGATGCCAGTACCTATGTTAGCACTACCCCATTTTTTACCATTTTCAGAAACTAAAAGTTGTTTAATGGTGTATTTAGTGGTGTTGTGTACTTTAAACGAAATCTCGAGTTGAGATTCAGGTACTTGTTGGCTGGCAGTGTTATTCGCATTAGGCAAATCTTCTTGGCAGTCTAAACCAGGATAGCATTTAGCTTCTGCAACCGAAACCGAAACCGAAACCAATAATAATGACGTTAAGCCGATAGCGATGATTTTAAAATTAAGTGTGGTCATTTGTTAATCTCAAAGAGTAAATACTAGATTCATGCCTGTTTCAGCAACTTGCTGAATATTGTTATTGTTTGTTAAGCCGATTTTATAACCTTCTAGCATTACTTTTGCGCGTTCTATCGGCGTACCGTGATGGCTGGGTGAATTAAAATGTGTGTCACCCATTAAATATAAGCTGTCGAGAAAGCCTTTAATATCAATTTCACCACTGCGTAGCCGTTTTAAGCCTAGATAATAGCCCGCCAAATAATCAGCGTGTAGCTCTAATAATCTATCGGTAGTTTCTGATTGCGTTAATAGGTCATAAAACGTACTTTGGTATTGAAAAATATGCCCAAATTCATGCGCCATAATACCTGCTACTGCTAAACCGCCCCATTCATTACGGAATAATTGATCAGATAACAATCCAATACCAAAAACCACTGTGCCTTTTGTATTGGGTATCACATCTACATTAATGGCAAACGCATTTTTCCCGTCACTGTCATCATAAAAACCGAAGCCTGGTAATATGTTAAAACTATCGGCAACGTGAGTTAGCTCTAAGTTAATACTACGATCAAGATCACTATTACCTGATGTTTTAAACATCTCAATACCATTGGCTTGCAACCCGCCGCGCAGTGAACACGCCCTAGGTGCATCTTTTGCCCGCGCACAAGTGTGGTGACTACAAAACAATGCAGCTGAGAACAAAGCCGTGCTTTTTAAAAATTTTCTACGGTTTGAATTCATGGTTTGTCTCCCACTTAAATTAAATTTTTCACGGCGGCGGAATAGCTTGCCTATTCCGCCGTATGTTTTGATTAAACCGAAATCTCAGCAGCAATTGCCGAATATGGTTCATAACCAACAATCTCGAAATCTTCAAATTGATAATCAAAAATAGAAGCGGGTTTACGTTTCAATACCAAAGAGGGCAGGGGACGGGGCTGGCGTGATAACTGTAATTTAGCTTGTTCTAGGTGGTTGTTGTACAGGTGTAAATCGCCAAAAGAGTGAACAATGTCTCCGACTTGTAAATCGCATTGCTGGGCTACCATAGACGTTAAAAAAGCTAAAGATGCCATGTTGTATGGCACACCTAAGAAGCAATCGGCAGAACGTTGAGTGAGCATACAACTGAGTTTGCCATTGGCTACCCAAAATTGATACATAACGTGACAGGGGGCAAGTACCATTTTACCTGCGGCGATGTTTTCGGCGGCGGTTTTGCGTTCATCGGGTAAATAGCTAACGTGCCACGCATTGATGATATGGCGGCGGCTGTTGGGATTGGCGCGTATACCTGCAATTAATTCAGTGACCTGATCGGTAATTTGCCCGTTTTCACCGCGCCATGACCGCCATTGTGCGCCATAAATAGGTCCTAATTCGCCTGTTTCCGTTGCCCATTCATCCCAGATGGTTACGCCGTTTTGGTTTAAATAGTCGGTGTTAGTGCCGCCTTGAAGAAACCAGAGTAATTCATAAAGGATAGATTTGATGTGTAGTTTTTTAGTGGTCAGTAACGGAAAGCCTGCGTTTAAATCGTGACGATACATTCTTCCAAAAACAGACAATGTACCTGTCCCTGTACGGTCGTCTTTTTGTATGCCGTTAGTGAGGATGTCATTTAACAGTCCGAGATAGTGCGTCGCCATTATGCTTGCTCAGTTCGATGATAGGCAAAATAAACCATTAACGCACCGATGATTATCATGGGTGTGGACAGTATTTGCCCCATCGTTACCCAATCCAATGCTAAATAACCGAGGTGTGCGTCGGGCATTCTAAAAAATTCAATGAAAAATCGAAAACAGCCATAGAGCAGAACAGCCAAACCAGTTGCCGCCATTGTCGGTCTGGGTTTGCTGGTATAAATCCACAGAATGACAAATAATACTAGCCCTTCTAAAAACGCTTCGTATAGCTGTGATGGATGTCGAGCGAATTCCCCACCATTGGGAAATACCATAGCCCAAGGTACATCGGTGGTTCTGCCCCATAATTCAGAGTTTATAAAATTGCCGATACGTCCAGCACCTAATCCAATAGGGGCAAGCGGGGCAATAATGTCAGTCAGTTGTAACATAGTGCAGTTTTGTTTTTTCGCAAAAAACCACATGGCAATAAATACACCTAGCAGTCCGCCATGAAAGGACATACCGCCTTGCCAGATTTTAAATAGGATGAACGGGTTAGCGAGGAAAGCAGAAAAGTTATAAAACAGTATGTAGCCTAAGCGACCACCGACAATGACACCTAACGCACCGTAAGTGACTAAATCTTCAATAGATTCAGGTTTAATAACTGACCACGGTTGTGCTGCGCGGCGTTGTCCTAAAAACCAGACGGCAGCAAAACCGATGAGGTACATAATGCCATACCAATGAATTTTGACAGGGCCTAAGGCGATGAGTATTGGATCAATAGTGGGGTAACTTAGCATAAGAGTTTGTTATAAAATGAAAAAATTATTATGTCGATTATTCCGCTTTATCAAGCGATTTTTCAGTATGGTGTTTATGTAGGCGAGCGGAGATAAAGCGCATCGCCATTACCAGTAGGAATAAACCGACAACACCCAGCATGACTTGATGTATGCCTGATACCAATTTGTCTTCACCTTCTGGCATTTGCTGAATTAAACCACCAAATAGATAACCGATATTAGAAAATGCCACTGCCCAAACGAACGCAGCAATGAAATTCCATAAGGCAAATTTCTCCCATCTAAGATGACTCATACCGATAGCGATGCTACTGACATTACGAATCCCATACATAAAGCGGTAAGAGAGAATAAAGCCAACTGCGTGTTTTTCTAACCAGACGATGGCTTGTTTTACACCGCGTTCTAGTTTAGGAAAATGATGTAACAAACGCGCACCATAACAACGCCCTAACCAGAAGCAAATTTGATCGCCCATTAAACTGCCTAAACCAACGGCAAGGATTAATTCGTAAATGTTTAAATAACCGCGCTGTGCGGCAAGTCCTGCAAAAATAACGAAGGTTTCGCCTTCTAGTGCTGCCCAGAAAAAGGCGATTAGATAAATCCAATCACCATAGCTTTGAATCAGTTGAGTGATTTCGTTCATATTTTAATACGCTCCCAATGAGTAGATTTAGTGATTTTTATACACATCTGGCGCGAATGACCCACTGAAATACAGTCAAATTTTCGCTGACTTGTTCTGGTGTTAATCCAAAAGGCGATGCTAAGGAAGTAAATACACTCATCGCTTGCTCTGTTTCGCGTGGAGCGAAAATGCGTGGTGTAAATGCTTCAATTTGCCAACCTGCTTGTTCAAAAAGCTCAATCATGGTTTTTTTGGTAAAAAAGCGAAGATGGGTTTTATCTAAAAGTCCATAATCGGCGTAATTCCACTCGCCATGAATCAAGCCTGCCAAAATAGTCCAGTTGCTAATATTAGGAATGCACGCCACACAATATCCATCGGGGGACATTATTTGTCTAAATTTGGCAAGAATATCCCAAGGGTTTAATAAATGTTCCAGTACATCGCTAAAAACGAGTACATCAATCTCGCTGCCTCCTAATATGTCTTCTAATTCAGAAAACACATCAGTATCTTCAATGTTTCCGATAATCATATCGTCCATTTGAGTTGCCGCTTGTTGCGCAGCCTCTGTAGAAATCTCTACGCCTAGATAACGCACAGTCGGGTTGATAGCGCGATATACTTCCGTCAATCGCCCTGCGCCACAACCAATTTCTACGACAGTTCGTGCTTCTTTGGGAAGCATGGATAGTACATCAACATTGACTCCTTCGTAATAATTCATTGTTTATTCCTACAATGTGGGAGAACTAAAAACAACCTTTCATGGCTACGCCAATATCGGTAGGTGAGCTAACAACTTCAATGCCAGCGGCTCTGAGTGCGGCTATTTTACCCGCTGCTGTACCTTTACCACCTGTGACTATCGCACCTGCGTGTCCCATACGTTTACCAGCGGGAGCTGTTTGTCCTGCGATATAGGCTACCACAGGTTTTGTGACGAATGCTTTAATGTACTCTGCCGCGTCTTCTTCTTCACCACCGCCAATTTCACCGACCATGACGATGCCTTTTGTTTGCTCATCGGCTTGAAAACGACTGAGTACATCGACAAAGTTCATACCATGAACAGGATCACCACCGATACCTACGCAAGTGCTTTGTCCTAAACCTTGTAGTGTGGTTTGATGCACGGATTCATACGTCAGTGTGCCAGAGCGTGACACGATACCGATAGAACCTGCCAAGTGAATTTTAGCGGGCATAATGCCAATTTTGCATTCATCGGGAGTGATGATACCAGGGCAGTTAGGTCCAATTAATAACGCGCCAGTGCCTGCCATTGCTGCTTTAACGCGCAACATTTGTAGTGTGGGAATACCTTCGGTAATACAGACAATGAGTTGTATGCCTGCATCCACGGCTTCTAAAATGGCATCGGCGGCATAAAAGGGTGGTACATAAATGACGCTGGCAGTTGCGCCTGTGCTTGTTACGGCATCCTGCACGGTATTGAACACAGGCAAACCTAAATGGGTTTCGCCGCCACGTTCAGGTGTTACGCCACCGACTAATTTTGTGCCATAAGCCAACGCTTGCTCAGAATGAAATGTGCCTTGTTTGCCAGTAAAACCCTGACAAATTACTTTAGTGTCTTTGTTAATTAAAATGCTCATGCGACCGCCTTTGCTAATTCGACTACTTTTTCTGCGGCATGACTTAAATCTTCTGCTGCGTATAGATTCAGCCCTGTGTTGGTTAATAAGGCTCTGCCCTCTTCGACATTGGTGCCTTCTAAGCGCACAACAACGGGAATAGTGACATGAACTTGTTCAATCGCCGCCAAGATACCTTGGGCAATCACGTCACATTTGACGATACCACCAAAAATATTGACTAATACGGCTTTGACATTACTGTCTGAAATAATCAGTTTAAAAGCTTCACAGACTTTTTCGACATTGGTGCCGCCGCCAACATCGAGAAAGTTGGCAGGTAAACCACCTTTGAGTTTAACCAAATCCATGGTTGCCATTGCTAAACCAGCACCGTTGACCATACAGCCGATATTGCCTTCCAGCGTGATGTAATTCAGCCCAAAGCGTTGCGCTTCGTTTTCTTTGTCGTCTTCTTGGCTAGGGTCTTTCATTGCCAAGATTTCAGGGTGCAATGCTAGTGCGTTATCATCAAAATTGATTTTGGCATCCAGTGCCATTAACTCACCGCTGTCGGTTTCAATCAGCGGGTTGATTTCAATTTGACTGGCATCTTTGGCTAAAAACAAGGCATACATACCTTGCATTATTTTTTCCAGAGCTTTGATTTGCTGCCCTTTTAGTCCCAATGTGTAGGCGACTTTACGACAGGAATAACCTTGCAAACCAGCGGCAGGATGCACCGCGACGGAAATAATTTTCTCAGGTGTTTCATGGGCAACCGCTTCAATGTCCATACCGCCTGCGGCGGAGGCGATAAACATCACCCGCTCGGTGGCGCGGTCAAGAATTAAACTGAGATATAACTCGCGTTTAATCGGATAAATTTTTTCTATTAATAGAGAGTTAATCGGTAGGCCTAGACTGTCAGTTTGTATAGTTACCAGTCGTTTACCCAGTAATTCGTGGCTAAACTCAGCAACTTCGACCAAACTTTTTGCCAGCTTCACACCACCCACTTTACCTCTACCGCCTGCGTGGACTTGTGCTTTAACGACCCAACCATTACCCGCTAATTCACTGGCAACCTGTTTTGCGCGTTCGGGGGTATCAGCATAACTACCTTCGGGAATGGGTATGGCATATTGCTGAAATAATTGTTTTGCTTGGTACTCGTGAATATTCACTATTAACTCCTGATTAACGGATGGTTTTATATTGATGCTATTATTGCCCTTTAATTGAATATTTTAACGAAGTCCCCACAAAACGCTATCCTTTACGCATTCATGATCGAAAATACTTCTGAGACTATCTATCCTTGCCCACTTTCTAAAGCTTATGGCATTCCTGCTAAACAAGCTTGGTTGTTGCTGAAAGTTTTTTTAGGGTATCGGCTGACGTTAGCGAGTCTGTTTATTGTTCTGTTCTACACGCATACAGGCTCTCCGTTATTAAGTATCCATCATAGTCCATTATTTACTTACAGTTCTCAGAGTTATTTAGTCCTTTCGGTTATATCTGCGGTGTGCATTATTTGGCGATTGACCCGCTATACCGTTCAAGCGCAGTTATTGATTGTCACTGATATACTCATATTGACACTGATTATGCACGCTTATGGCGGTATTAGCAGTGGCATCGGGATTTTGCTCGCAGTGTCCATTGCCTCAGGCGGTTTATTGATTGGTGGTCGCTGTGCTATGTTTTTTGCTGCTTTAGCGAGTTTGGCAGTATTGGCAGAACAAGTTTATGCTGATTACACGAAGATTTTTGATATAACGCCTTATTCTTATTTTTATACGGGAATGTTAGGAGCTTCATTTTTCACGATTTCTTTGTTGTCCTTCGTGTTGGCAAAACGTAGTGAACAAATGTTACAACTTGCCGATCAGCAAAAACAAGCTATCTCCAATTTGGAAGAGCTTAACCGCTACATTATTCAATATTTACAATCGGGTATTATTATTACTGATCAGCAACAAGTCATTCAAATGGCGAATGAAGCAGCATTACGATTAATAAATTTAACGGTATTGCCTTCTAAGCTTAATGATATTTCTGAGCAGTTAGAACGCGCTTTTCAACTATGGTTAGCCAATAACGAACAGAATTTTTTAGTGCTAGCTGTTTTGAATCAGTCCGATGTTCATGTGCGTTTTATGTTATTACCAACAGGCTGTCAATTTTTTTATATGATTATCCTCGAAGATGGCACGGTTTATAATCAACGCTTACAACAAAGCAAATTGGCTTCTTTAGGGCGACTCAGTGCAAGTATTGCCCATGAAATACGCAATCCACTCAGTGCTATTAATCATGCAGGGCAATTACTCTCAGAAAATCCTGATTTACCTGCTGAAGACAGGCGTTTAACTCACATCATTCAAGCTAATACGGCACGAGTTAATCATATCATCGAGGATATTTTGCAGTTGTCTCGCCGTAAAGATTCAAGACGAGAAAAACTAGAATTAAATAGCTGGTTGGATGGTTACTTAAAAATTTTTATTCTTGAACAGTCCATTACACAAAATACGATTACCTTGCTACTCTTAAATGAACCGTTGTTCGTTTTTATTGATCCTAACCATTTAAAACAAATCATGGATAACTTATGCCAAAATGCACTGAAATACGGTGAACCAGAGGCTGGTGCAATAATAGTGCAAACGGTGATGCTAAAACAAATACCCTGTATCGATGTGATTGATAATGGCTCTGGCGTAAGTCGTGAAAATCTTAGTCATCTTTTTGAGCCTTTTTTTACCACATCGTCGAGTGGAACTGGCTTAGGACTTTATATCTCTAAAGAATTAGCTGAACTCAATCAAGCAAAATTGATTTACTATGTCACTGCCGACAATAAAACTTGTTTTCGGTTGTGTTTATTCAATGCTGACCATACTCTAATCGAAATATGAAAAAACCACTGGTACTGATTGTAGATGACGAACCTGATATTCGTGAACTATTGGAAATCACACTGAACCGAATGTCCATTGATACTCGTTGCGCCAAAAATATCAGTCGTGCTAAAGCCTTATTACAAGAAGAATCGTTTGATCTTTGCTTAACCGATATGAAATTGCCTGATGGTAATGGGTTAGAGTTAGTCGATTTAATACAGGATAGAGCAGTTTCTATACCCATTGCCGTGATTACTGCGCATGGCAATATGGATACCGCCATTTTAGCGATGAAAAAAGGCGCGTTTGATTTTATCTCCAAGCCTGTTGATTTGTTGGCACTACGACAACTCGTTAATAGTGCCTTAAAAACCATCGAACCCAGCCATGCCAAAGATAATCGAACACGACATATTCTGTTAGGCGATTCTATTGTCATGCGTGAAATTCGTGGAAAAATAAATAAACTGGCTCTTAGTCAAGCTCCTATTTATATCAGTGGCGAATCGGGTTCGGGTAAAGAATTAGTGGCTAAGTTAATTCATAAACAAAGTGCGCGGTGTACTAATCCTTTCGTTGCTATTAACTGCGGCGCGATTCCTTTGGAATTAATGGAAAGTGAGTTTTTTGGGCATAAGAAAGGGAGCTTCACAGGGGCATCCTGTGATAAACAAGGTTTATTTCAAGCAGCAGAAGGGGGGACATTATTTCTTGATGAGGTTGCTGATCTGCCTTTGTCATTACAAGTTAAGTTATTACGCGCACTACAAGAGAAAAAAATTCGCCCTGTAGGGGATAGTCGAGAAATTCCCGTTGATGTGCGTTTACTCAGTGCAACGCATCAAAACCTCAACGATATGGTGTTAGCGGGTAGTTTTAGACAAGATTTGTACTATCGTATCAATGTTATTAATCTCCACGTCCCCTCGTTGAGGGAAAGACCTGAAGACCTGCCAGAATTGATAGATCATATTCTAATCAAACTCATAGGTAATAGCGCACACGATAAACCAATATTATCAAATACCGCCTTGGTAGCACTACAACGCTATGAATTTCCAGGTAATGTTAGAGAACTTGAGAATATTTTGGAAAGAGCATTGGCACTTTATGAAGGCAATCGTATTGAGTTTAAAGACTTAAATTTACCAATAACTACCGCTATCAATAGTTATACTCATAGGGGATTAACCAATGCTCAAGACAATGCGGCTTGCCCAGCATTTAATCCAGCCGATGGTTCATTAGAGGATTATCTGGAAACCATTGAAAAAAATATGCTTACTCGCGCATTGGAAGATAATAAGTGGAATAAGACAGCCGCTGCAAAACAATTGGGGCTGTCTTTTCGATCCTTTCGTTATCGACTGAAACGGCTTAATTTGGACAGCAAAGACTAAACCTTGTATTTTTCTATTGACTCAAGCTTAGCAATAGCGGCTTTAATGGATGCCTCGATTTCAGCATTCAATTCGTTATTTTTGTACACTTTTTCTAATAAGCCTTCAGTAACCAAAGCGTCTTTTATCCACCGTTTGCTAAATCTATAATTGCTGTATGTGGTAGCAATATCACCTGTTTTAGGATCTTTCAAACCTTTTTTCTGGGTAATCTGCTTGGTGGTAGGTGCTGGTTTTTTAGTGATATTTTCTTCAAGCGTTTTTATTATTGTTTTTTCGGTTAAAGCCGATTTAAATGGCAAAGACTCTACCGATACCGCCTGTTTTTCAAGTTCTGTTGTTGGCGTTATGAATTTAGCGATGGTCTTTTTATCATTAAGAACGACGTAAAACACATAAGCAGCATAAATTACAATTAATACAAATAACCCTTCAGTCATGACAGTTCTCCACCTCTACTATATAAGCCCTAGAAAGTAAATCCGTGTAGGTCGATGGACTCTACTGTTTGAATATACCAGAAGCTAATCAGATAGGTAAGTAATAACTAGCAAATATTATTTGAATTTACCAATGAACAATTTGAGTGGACATAAAAAAACCTCGTCACTTGTGGGTAACGAGGTTTTCAAGCTCTTATCTGAGAACACAAAAGTTACTTATAATAGTAAAAAATCTATGCCTTAAAAGGCGGATTAACTAGCCAAACAGATTTTTCAGCAGTTCAGTTGTGATTACTCATGTTCGAGAACGTAACGCGCTATTACAATATGCTTTTCAACGCTAAGAAAGCTTTTTGAGCATCTCTTAATTCTTGCTCAGCTTCTTGTGTAGCACCTTCAGTCAAATGTTTACGAGCGGCTTTCAGTTTGCTATGCACTTTGTCACGAGCAGCAAATACTTTGTCACTGGCATTAATTTCTTTACTTGCAGCCAGTACATCTTTAATAAGTGCGTCAACTTTCGCAGCATCTTCACCTTTTGTCAGTGCGTCAATAGCAACGCCTACTTTAGCTGCTACCATATCAATGGCATCAGCGGGTGCATAAGTAACACGACCAGCGTCCTCAGCCATAACTGAAGTTGAAACTGCACCCATAGAGGCAGCAATACATAAAGCCAGTGCGATTTTTTTTAAGGTTCTCATATTTCTAAATCCTCAAGGTTATTTTTATTTGTGTGTATTGGCAGCCATTTTTTTTATTGAGTTAGCTACCAAGTTGCATTCTACCACATTTTGAAATTATCGTTTATTTGGTAGGGTAACAAAGGTCGGTACTGCTTTTTAAGCATTTAAAAAGGCAGTTTATTTTTGTACAACGCAACGTTTAGTTTTTATTTCGGGTAACACTATAAGGGTATGCAACCCTTACAGTGTTAAACTCAAACTAATGAGTTCTGGCGGACTAATTGGCTAACTTAGTGAGCTGCTGCGTAGATTTTTTTCATTTCTGCGTAGTAAGCTATCGCTGCATTTACATCTTCCAATGCTTTTGTATTGTCATTGTTGTCAAATGCTTTACGCGCACTGCTCAGTTTGTCATTCAATTTTTGACGTAAACGCTCAGTTTGCTCATAGCGAAATTCTTTTTGGAATTGACGTGCATCATTCAGTGCTTTTTGGATTTGGTCAGTTGTAGCACCTTCTGTCAACAATTTTTTAGCTTCTAACAGTGATGCTTCAGTGTTTTCGCCTGCTTTTAACACGATAGCATTTAAATCTTTATGTTCTGCAGCAGCGAAAGTTGCTGAAGAAACGGTCAACATTGATGCCGCCATAACAAGAGAAACTGCAATTTTGTTCAATAATTTCATAATTTTTATCCTCGGTAGAATGTAGATTCCACTGTTTAATTTAAGGGATGTGCAACAAAAGGCATTCAACTAACAACTAATGATTGCCAAGAAGCATTCTAACACATAAAAACATTAGAATGGCTTAAAGATATAGCGTCATTTTTGCCAGTTGATTTTGATTTTTGAAGTGATTATTCGACCTCTCTTAACAGACGAAAACCAATGTCGCTAGTACGGCTCACAGGTAAACCGCTATAGCGCAGAGCTGAGCGTAAATTAACGGCTTTACCCACCCAACTTCCCCCACGATAGACGCGATATTGACCAGACTCTGGGCCTTTGGGGTCTTTTTCTGGGCTGTTATGGTAATAGTTAGGATCGTACCAATCCTGCACCCATTCCCAAACATTACCGTGCATATCATATAATCCCCATTGATTAGGTTTTTTAGTGCCAACTTCTTTGCTAGTACCGTGATAACCCTCATTACCAAACCACGCATAATCGACTAAATCCTTGGGTTTATCACCAAAGGAATACAGCGTGGTACTGCCTGCTCTAGCGGCATATTCCCATTCCGCCTCGCTAGGGAGGCGAAAAAAGCTACCGCCTTCTTGATCGTTTAAACGCTTGATAAAATCTTGGGTATCATTCCAATTAACTTTTTCTACAGGTTTATACTGTCCCTTGTACTTGCTGGGATTACTGCCCATCACAGTTTCCCATTGTTTCTGAGTAATTTCGGTTTCACTCAGGTAAAAAGGTTTTTCAATGCAAACACGATGCTGCGGCAATTCAACTTCGCTACTTTCTTTAACTTCTGTATCTCGCCCCATCAAAAAACAGCCCGCCTCTATTTTGACAAAGCCGATTCCTGCAAACGGTTTATGTTGAACCTCTACCGCGTATACTGATTGCCAAGGTATTATTATGGCAATGAAAGTAAAAATAAATTTTATATTCATGGCTTTCTCCTCATTATTTTATAGTTATGTTTCAATCCACACTCAACCTTATCCGTCGAGTGACACCCTCCGACGGATAAAGGTCGGCGGATGAATTAAGCGAGTTCCATACTACTACAATAAATAGATTTCATTGTATAGTGTCAAATTAAATCATTCTGCCTGCGTTGACAGGTTTATTAACACGGTATTTTAAGCTGCTATGTATCGATTTTCTTATTTACACACACTGCTTGTTGGCGTGGTTTTAGTGTCTTTAACGGCGTGCGTTACTCCGCAAGTTGCACAGCCAACATCCTCTTCTTTGGGTTTACAGGAAGTGACCAGCTTCGATGTGACCGTTGACCATAATATTATCCACACCTTGATTGCAGGTAAAGTGGGCGAAAAAAATAACCGTGTTGTCATTCGCTATTTATCTTCTGACGATGGTGGTGAACATTGGGGTAGTGCGGTTGATGTTGCCACCAATACCCAGCCACTTGCCGTGCGTGGTAATGATGTTCAAATTGCCGTCGCAGGTGACAATCTGCTTGCAATCTGGCAAGTGAAAGGTGAACTACCCAGTATGGGTGCGATGGTCAGTTATTATTCTCATGATGCTGGCAAAACGTGGCAACAAGGCACAAATCCTGCCGTTGATAATAATGGCGATCAAGCACATATCGATGTGATTGCCGATAAAAAAGGCATTTTTCATACAGTTTGGTTAGCTGATCCTGAGGAAAATGGCTATCAAAGTTTACGTTATGCCCGTTCGCTTGATGGCGGTGAGCATTGGCAAGCCAGCCAAAAATTGGATGATTCCACTTGCTCTTGCTGTTGGAATACCTTAGCTCTATCACCATCAGGCGAAATTAATATCCTGTATCGGGATATGAAACCGCGTGATATGGCATTGATGCAATCAGCCAATAATGGCGAGACGTGGCAACGCACCAGTACAGTGGGACTGTTTAACTGGCAATTTGAAGGTTGTCCGCATATTGGAGGTGGCTTAGCCATTAGCGATGACAATACTTTATATAGCACGGTATGGACAGGTGTTGAGGGCAAAGCGGGTTTATACACATTGCATTCAGGGGACAACGGTAAAACATGGACTGCGCCACAATCGCTAGGCGGTTTAGCCAGTCATAGCGACATTGCGGTCAATAATCAGCAGGTGATGGCGATTTGGGATGAACGCGAGCCAGACGGCGCGAGTATTTTTTCCGCACAGTCGCAAAATGGCGGTGTCACTTGGTCAGCACCAAAACGCTTAACCACCAAAGGCATCATGGCAACCCATCCGCGTCTTATGGCAACGCAGTCAGGATTTTTAGCAATGTGGACAGAAAAACATCCTAAACAACCTAATAAATGGGTTGTTAAAATGCTCAACGAATAGAAGTTCAAAACAGGTTTTGGATTCCAACATATATTTAAGTTCTAATTGAGTGAGATATGTCTATATTTGAATCCAAGATACTAAACAAAGCCAACAACCAAATTTAAACAAAAACTTATCATTTTTAACTGGAGCAAGAACATGACAGATAATACAGCACTCGAACTAGCGGATGTAATCAAAGCATTGCGTGAAGAGTTAGTAAAAGCGCAACGAGAAAGTACAGATAAAGAAATTCGCTTTAATGTGAATAATGTAGAAGTCGAATTGGAAACAGTCGTAGAAAAAGAAGCCGATGGTAAAGGTGGGTTTAAAATTAGACTCGGTGTCGTTGATGCAAGTGCTGAAGCAGGTGCGAAATACAAAAAAGCGATTAAGCAGAAAATTAAATTGAGTTTAGGGGCAGTGAGTTATACACAAAATTCAGATGGCACATGGACACCTAATGCCTTAACAATCAGTAGCAAAGCCTAATTGAGACGCTGAAATCATGTTAGAGGATAAATGGTTAGTACAAATTTTGGTAAAAGACAGTGACGGTGATTGGACTATAGGCACGGGATACCCAATTGGCAATGGCGTTGTTTTAACGGCTAATCATGTTGTGTCATTTACTAAGCGTAACGCTATTCCTCAATTTACACTGGTTTGGCATAAACAAGAATATCTTGAAACACCATTTACCATTGTGTTTCAAGACGAACAGCTTGATTTAGCAATCATTCATTATTCAGAAACAACCCCGTTTAAAGCACCCCAAGTGACGTTAGCAGATAGAGTGCCAAAAATTAATAAGTCATGGTCAACACGGGGTTTTCCAAAAGCAGGAAAAATAGGAACAGTGTCTAATCAGGCAAAAGCAAATGAGGTAGGCAAAACCCGTGAAAGTATTCCTAATGTGGGAGTTGTAGCGGGAATAAGGGCAGATGGTGTTATCGAGCTGCATACTGGTCTAAAAATTAAAAGCGCAGCGGTTAAAGAGGAAAATAAAGATTGGGCAGGGCTTTCTGGTTCTCCTGTATTCATTGATGACAAACTGGTTGCAGTCATCACCCATGAATATAAAACGATTGAAGGTCTTTTTCTTGCAGTATCTATCCCTAGCTTGTTAGCAACTAATCCAGACTTCAAAGCAAAATCGCAACCCATTGACGAAGAAGCGATAAAAAAACAAACGCGAAAGCTACACGATAAAATTAAAGCCAACATTTCAAGGCTTCTGCAAGAGAATTTTACCGATAAGATTTTAAGAGAATTTTTGAAAGGGGAGAAAGATAAGAGCATAGATGAACTTATTGAAGAATCTCTGATAGTCGATAAGACGGGTAAATCCATGTCAGTTCTTGACTCTATTTCAGTGATAACAAGAATTTTGAAAAAATACCCGCCGAATAGGATAGACGAGGTAGAAGAAATAGCTGGCTGGTTACTGACTAACAGTGTTGATCCTGTCTGGTGGTTTCATCATGAACAACAAATGAAGCAGGCAACAGGTAAACTTAATCTGAAAGAACCCGATTATATTGAAGTTATTATTTCGCGCAGCTTTTTTAGACCCGCTCAATATATGCTAGAGAAATCCGATAAACCTGATGAATCGGATAAGTCTAAATTGGGTAATCCCAAGCCATTTAAAACGGATGACAAAAATATTCGCTTGCCGCTTATTATCTATGATGCCGATGATGAATCGACTGACCAGATATTATTAACGCCAATTTATAAGGATTTGTGGAATTTTCTTCCCCCACCTAATCATCCAGTGGATGACTTAATAGAGAGAATAGTCGCAGCAGCAGAGTCAAAACGTGACAATCAAGAAGGGAAATTAATCTATTATTTAGTAACACCAGCCTATCTTGAAATTCTGGAATCAAAAGACTGGTTTTTAAAGGCTCAAGCAGAACTAGCAGGCTGTTTGCGCTTTATTTGCTGCGCTCCAAAAGAACAACTCACTGAAGAAAACCCTTGTTCTGTAAAGCAAATCTCTGTACTTGCAAAAGTTAAGGATTTTTTGCAAGCACTTGAATATCATCGAAAGGAATAATCCCCCATGCCCAAACTTGAACACTTCAAACCCGAAAATCTCACGATTTCCAAGCCAGATAAAAACCTTTTTCACATTTTCAATGAAGACGATTGTTACGCACTGTGGGCAGCCTACGCGGCAGGAAGACCGTTATTAGTGCGGGGCAAATCAGGAACAGGTAAATCACAAATGGCAAAAGCTATCGCTCATCAATTGGGTTGGGCGTTTGTCAGTGAAGTGATACGCGGCAATACTGAATTATCGGATTTACATTGGAATTTTGATGCGATTGGGCGTTTGGGTGAAGCGCAAGCCATGAGCAAAGCGGAGTGTGATTTAAAAGAATTAAAAGCCGAAAAATTTTTATCACCCAGTGCTTTTTGGTGGGCATATCAGTGGGAAACGGCTAAAGCACAATATGACCAATGCCATACAAAACTCAGAGCTGAACCAGAAAATAATAACGCTCATGAAAATGGCGTAGTGTTATTGATTGATGAAATTGATAAAGCTGAACCTGATTTACCCAATGGTTTATTAGAAACTTTGGGCAATTATCAGTTTACCGTGCCATACATTAACCAAACCATTAAAGCAAATCCTGAAAAAGTATTGGTGATTATTACCACCAATGAAGAACGCGAATTGCCGACCGCTTTTGTGCGCCGTTGTTTTGTGCATACTTTGAAAATGGAAGAAGACGAACTGTGGTTAAAACAACGTGGTGAATTACATTTTGGCGACAAAATCGCAGAATCGGTTTATGTAGACGCGGCTAAGTTATTATTGGATGATAGAAAACTATACAAGCGTTATCCACCTGGATTAGCCGAATATATTGATTTACTCAGTGCGTTAGGCAAATTAGAACTAGATGATCAACAACAACGATTAGCCAAAATCAAAGATTATGCGTTGAAAAAAGAATTGGCTGATTAATATGGCATGGGGACGTTTAGCACTGATACACGCTGCGGGTGAATCAGATGAAACTTTGGAAAAAATCGCGCAGTTATTTGGTTATGAACATGAACCAATACACTATATTGCTGAACAGAGCTTTAGTTCAACCACTGAACCGACTGTTTCAACAACAGCAGACGACAACGCAGAACAAACTCCAAAACGCCCGCCCGCCTTATTCATCGTAATCAGTCAATCAAAAACCAAACCAGACATTATTCCCGAACCCGATACCTTTTCAGGCGCACCGCCAGAAACCACAGAAGGCAGTTATCGTTTTAAAGCCGCCGAGCCTTTGCTCACAATGGCACGATTAATTCCGTTACTGCATAACGGCTTAGGGCAGAAGCGCGAAGGTAACAACCTAGACTTAACCCGTTTAAGTTCACAACTGGCAAAAGGTAAAGCCTTAAAGCGTTTGCCCTATTTGCCCAGACAAGTTTGGTCACAGCGCGTACAAATCATTGTCGATGCCCGATTAGATTTAGAACCCTATTGGGTTGATTTTGAATTTATCGTCGATGAACTGAAAAAACGCTTAGGAAAAGAAGCCGTTAGCGCGATACGTTTTGATGAAGACAGTATGACTCACGAACAGGCGTATTGTTTGCCTTATCCTGCAAGGTCTAACGATTCATGGCACAGATGGCAAGAACCCGCCGATGATGTTGCAGTGTTAATTTTAAGTGATTTAAACGCAAAGCATTGGCGATACTTAAGCAAACGCCTACAAGCACGCAGCGCACCGATGTTGACACTCAGCCCCAGCAGAAACACGCCAAATGATGTAAACCTGTGTCAACACCTTAAACCCAATCCCTTAAACGATAGCCAAGCTGTACGCCGTCATCCGTATCAAAAAGGCTTTACACTGCCCGAACTGTCGGAAACCAAAAGACGCGAAATTTTCGCGCTGTTATCCGTATTACCCTTGATTGATACCGCTTTATTGCGCCGCTTACGCAAAGAACTACAGTGGGGCGGCAGTGAACTCGAACATTTTATCTGGCGACATCCTGATGTGGTTGATAACGGCTTAGGCATTTATTTTCCTAAAGAAACCGCTGAAAACTATCGTCAATATTATCCACACGATACCAAAGATTTTTGGCAAATTGTTAATGAACACCATGCCACCGCTTTTCAAGGTTTAAAATGTTTAGAAGGCTTAAATAAACACGCCATGCAGCGGAATACGCCATTGGATGACAACATCAACCGCTATTATAAAAATCTGGTCACACGGTTAAACACCGAACAAACTAACAGCGCGTTACAAGCCCAAGCGCAAACCGTGATTGCCTTAACGCCAAACTGCATTTTAGACACAAGGATAAGCCCGTTATTACACCGTATCGCCGCCCTCAGTCATAACGAAACACAACGCCAACAGCTACTGAATCAAGGCTATGATCTGTATGAACTTGAAGAAAATAATCCTAATACAAAAACACAGCAGTGGTACATTGTCCAACAAGGACAAGGGCAGTTTTGTGTGCAAAGCAACGCGCAGCCATTAAGCATTGCCACGCTGTCAACAAAACACACACCCGTACAACGCAACGCCGATGGTAAACAAAACATTATTCAAGATGGACAAGTTTTCAGTTTAAATGAAGCTGAAACCGTCAGCATTGAAACAGAAACCGAACAACTGGAACTAAAAGCCATTAAAAAACCCGATTGGGCAAGTCGTATATGGCGGGATAGTCAAGGTTTATTTGTTAGTGTCAACTGGCGAGGCAAACACCACATCCTGCCTTGGCGTGTCGCTGAATACAGTGATTGGGCATGGAAACCGCCATTTGGTAAAGATAAGTATGGTATCTATGCCGATTTAACCATTAACAAAGTCAGCCAGCGTTTTCGCTGGATAGAGTCTGGTAGTTTCTTAATGGGTTCGCCGCCTGATGAACCAGAACGCTATGACGATGAAATACAGCATCAAGTGACACTGACACAAGGCTACTGGTTAGCGGATACAGCTTGCACGCAAGCCTTATGGCAAGCGGTGATGGGCGATAATCCAGCCCGTTTTAAAGAGGATAAAAACAACCCCGTTGAGCAAGTCAGTTGGGATGATGTACAAGACTTTTTAAGTAAACTTAATCAATTGATACCCGATTTAAACGCCTATTTACCCAGCGAAGCCGAATGGGAATACGCCTGTAGAGCAGGAGCAAAAAAAACAACGCCGTTTTCTTTTGGTGACAATATCACGCCTGAACAAGTTAATTACGATGGTAGTCGTCCTTATAACAATGCTGAAAAAGGACTGGATCGCGGCAAAACCGTTGCGGTAAAATCCTTGCCACCGAATGATTGGGGCTTGTACGAAATGCACGGTAATGTTTTGGAATGGTGTAATGATTGGTTTGGTGACTATCCGAATGAATCTGTCACGAATCCTAAAGGCGCAACTGAAGGCACGTCGCGGGTGTTGCGTGGCGGTTCTTGGTACAGCCTCGCGAGGTACTCGCGTTCTGCTAGCCGTAACTACGACGCGCCTGTTATTCGCTTCCACGACCTCGGCTTCCGTTTTGCCCTAGGTCAAACAGAGGCAGAAAAGCAAGCCCGCACCGTCGCCACGGACAGCAAGAATTTTTTTAGCTGAATCTTTGATAAGATAAAATTCAAATAGGTAGCGACCTAACGAGTATGCCCATGCCCTCTAATCTAAAACCCAATATTAACTTTCCCCATCCTTTCCCTGCCTCGTGGGCAACTGCCTTTGGTGAAGATGAGTTTGGCTTATGGATGGAATTAACTGTTAAGGAGGTCAAACAAATTTTTCGCTGGATAGAGGCGGGGAGTTTCTTAATGGGTTCGCCGTCTGATGAACCAGAAAGATTCGACAGAGAAACACAACATAAAGTCACACTCACTCAGGGTTACTGGTTAGCGGAGTCCGCTTGTACCCAAGCCTTATGGATGGCAGTCATGGGTGAAAATCCAGCTAGTTTTAAAGAAGGCTTAAATAATCCTGTTGAACAAGTCAGTTGGGATAATGTGCAAGATTTTTTAAGTAAACTTAATCAGTTGATACCCGACTTAAACGCCCGTTTACCGACTGAGGCAGAATGGGAATATGCGTGCAGAGCTGGCACAACAACACCATTTTCCTTTGGCGACAACATCACCCCTGAACAAGTGAATTATGATGGAAATTACCCTTATAACAACGCTGAAAAAGGCTTGTATCGTGAAAAAACCGTGCCTGTTAAATCCCTACCACCAAACGATTGGGGCTTGTATGAAATGCACGGCAATGTTTGGGAGTGGTGCAATGATTGGTATGGTGGCTATTCGAGTGAACCAGTCACTAATCCCACAGGGGCTATTGAAGACTCGTCGCGGGTGTTGCGCGGCGGTTCTTGGGGCAACGGCGCGAGGTACGCACGTTCTGCTAACCGTAGCAGCTCCGCGCCTGTTAATGGCAACGGCCTCATCGGCTTCCGTTTTGCCCTAGGTCAAACAGAGGCAGTTAAGCAAGCCCGCACCGTTGCCACGGACAGGCAAGCGGTAGCGAAGCCCGTCAGTGGTGACGATGCGGGCGGGCAGGACGATTACCAATGAGAAATTCGGTAGTGGGTGTGTCTGTTTGTTAGGAGTCCAAAACAGGTTTTGGACTTGATTTCCGTTAAATCCCGCCACTATTAAGTTAATCCGTCATTCCAGCAGGGATGCTGGAATCCAGTCACAAGGATGTGTTTGAGTGTATGCCATCCGTGGCTTCTGGATTTCGGCAATCCCTGCCGAAATGACGATGCTCTCCTTAACTGTGGGCAGTAAGCCTAAAGTCCATGTGCATTTTTACTGAGTATTCCTGCATATCAGTTATATAATAGCCGCCCTCACTAGCTCGACAGTTCACTCTTTCACTCGTAGATTTTATGACTCATTACCAACATAATAAAAAAATTTGGGGCTTAGCCCTGTTTGTTGCACTGGCGATGTTGCCCTCGTTATCGTTTGCACACGCTAAAATGGTGCGTTCTTCACCTGAGCAAGATGCCGTTTTAACTGAATCACCTAAACAAGTTGATGTCTGGTTCGATGATAAAGTCGGCACGGAATACAAAGCCCTCGCTGTCATTGATAGCAAAGGTAAGCGTGTTGACAATAAAGATTTGGTGCAAGAAACCTTTGATTCAGCCCATCTTTATACCACCTTGCCCTTATTACCTCCCGATACCTATACTGTCCGTTATCGTGTGGTATCTATTGACACCCATATCGTCACAGGTAAATATCAATTCACTATTAAAGCCCCTTAATCATGAAAAATAAAACCGTTGTTACATGGTTGTTGAGTTTGTTGCTGGTGCTTAGCTTAGTGGGCTGTGATAAAAATAAACTCGGCACACAACCACAAATTCCTGACCTCAACAGTGTTGGCTGTTTGATTGCCAATGATTTTTACGCGGTACATTTTAGCGTTTATGTCAAAACTGCCGTCGCGCCAAAAGATGCAAGCGACCGTGAGGCTCTGTTAAAACCCTATTGCCAAGAATTATCTACGACAGGCAAAGCATTTTTTGCCGCTGATTTAATCGACCGTGATATTCGTAAAACCCCTATTGGCATTCGTGTGGTAGAACTTGAACTCACCCAGTCGGACGATATGGGGTTCATAGAGCGTTTAGCATTAAAGGCGAAATATTCAAAAAACGCATTAACATTGCTGATAAAACACCCAGAAAACGCATTGGAATATAATCTGATTATTGCATCCAGCAGCCCAGAAGACTTTAAAGAAGTGCGTACGATTAACGAAGTCGCCCCTAAGGTATATTCTAAAGGCGTGGTTGAAGCGCAAGCTGATCTTGATAAAAACGGTTATTACGCTTTATTTTTAATAATAGGTGGCGAAGAGGCGATTTCTGACGAAGACAAATTACGAGTTGCCTTTCATGTCGGTGGTGACAGCTTATTTAAAAAGACCTTGATGTTAATGGCAGTCGGCGTGGTTATATTATTCTTAATCATTATTACCGCTCTTATTTGGTATTGGAAAAAACGTAAAGCCGCGAGGAATGCTTAATGTTCGGTAGACTAATCGCAGTTATTTTTCTACTTACCTACGCACCATTCAGTTTAGCGCATGATCCTGGATTGAGTTCTGTCGATGTCATCGTCAAAGAACAGGGCGTTGATGTTAGCATCACTTTTTCTTTGCAAGACATAGAAGCCTTTGTACCGATGGACAGCGATCAAGATGCAGAAGTCACCGCCGCTGAACAGGACGCTGCCAAACCCAAAATTGCACTATGGGTACAACAAGGCGTACAACTGATAGTTGAGGGGCAAGTGATTCAACCTATCGCGGCGGGTGAAGTCAGTTTTGATCAACAAAATAACGCCCATATTTCTATGCGTTATGCGCAAATACCCACCGAGTTACGCGCTGATTTTTTAAGCAAACTGCCCAAAGATCATAAACAGTATGTCACGGTAAAAAATGAAGCAGGTAAAAATCTCAGCGAAAAAATGCTGTCTCAAGAAGACAGCGTGATGAATTCTCTGGTTGGCAAGTCATCCACCTTTACCGACTTTTTGCTGTTAGGCATAGAACATATTTTGACAGGCTACGATCACCTGTTATTTTTGTTTTCGTTGCTGGTAGTCACGCGCAGTTTTTTACCCGCGCTCAAAATCATCACTTTTTTCACCGTTGCCCATTCCATTACTCTGGCATTGGCGGCAATGAATGTCGTCGATATACCCAGCACCATCGTTGAGCCATTAATTGCCGCAACCATTATTTATGTCGGTGTAGAAAATATCATTCGTGGCGATCATCCCAAAGGACGGCAATGGCTGACATTTTTTTTCGGATTAATACATGGTTTTGGTTTTGCCGCAGTGCTACGCGAAATGGGCATTTCTTCCTTAGAAACTGGAATTTTAGTGCCGCTGTTTTCTTTTAACCTAGGTGTGGAAATCGGGCAGATTACCGTTGCCAGCATCGTATTACCGATTATTTGGTGGCTACATAAAAAACCAACCATAGAACCGTATCTAACCCCTGTTTGTTCTGTGTTAGCCAGTTTAGCGGGAGCTTATTGGTTAATAGAACGGACGTTGTTAAATTAAAGCTATCAAGGAGTGCAAGTTTTGCTTGCCACGCGCAAACAAAGCTTGCTCAATCTTCACAGTCCATTTCATGTAGCATCCTTTCAGCATCTTCTAGTGATATAAGTTCAGATTCGCCGCTTTCTAAACGTTTAATGGCGGCTGTGGCAAGTTGGACATCATAATAATCTTCTAAAAAATCCGTTAATGCTTGCTCAATGAGTGTATTAACAGGCTTATGTTCCATTTCTGCAATGTGCAAAAACGGCTGTTCTAAATGTTCGGGCAAGGTAATCATGGTTTAGCCTGCGGTTTTTTGCGCTGTGTTTTTGTAACTGTGGCAATTGTAACCTGCATTACTGGCAGAGGCTAGGACTGTGATGTGCCGTCATTTCATTGCTTACGAAAGCATAGATTTTGTGAGAAAGAAATTTAGATTATTATTTTTAATAAAAAGTATTGTCTAAATTTCTATCTATGATATTCTATTGCCAACTTCAATAAAGATATGAGGATTCACATCATGGAAACAAAAGAAATCAACAAAACCAAAATCTTGGTCAAAGTACATGAACCGCTCATTGCAATCATGCAGCACAAAATGGAAGCGGCTTGTTTAAAACGCGATGCGTATCTTGATAAAGCGTTGCGGGTGGAAGCGGAGTTTTTAAGAAAGGAGATAGCAACGCCTAATTCGGATAAGGCGAAAAGCTATATTGCCGCGCAATTGAGTGATTTGAAATTAAAGCCGTTAAATTTGTTGTTATCCACAGAAACGGTGGATTTAATCAATGAGGTTTGCAAAGAAAAAAATGTGCCGCGTGATGCGTTTATGAATCGGTTTTTTCTGCTGTTAATTGCATCCGATACCATTTTATCTGCTCTCTTTCGTGAGTTTTTTTCGGAACTTTCTTGTAAACATGATCTTACAGACCGCTACCACCTTAATTACCGAGGTATTGGAGACCTATATTATATACATTTCACAGAAGATGAAGAAGGAAGAATAAAGAATAGTCGATACGGTATTCCTGTGACTGAGAAATACGATGAACGTGAACGCTGGTCTGACTTGCTTGATCATTATTGGGTTGATCATGATTTAGATCAGCAAGTATTGGGGGGTAGCTGGGGAGGCAATCGTTACGGAGCTCCTGAAACATATTCTCATTGTAATGATTATATGGCTGTAACCGCCAGTGCCAACGGATTAGATGCTATTGAAGAACTCGTAACCAGTAATCCCTTTTCTAAAATACGAGGCTTTCTGAAGCATATTGCAGCAGCGTATGAAATACTGCCGCAGTATCAACAGGCAATGTATTCTTATCCATTCCCAAAAATATCATTACAAAATCTTCCAGAAGGATATGATGATTTGGAGGCAAAGAACTGTATCGGCTTTAATACGTTTATGACTGATGAACAACTAGAAATACTAGAAAGAATGGATGCTAAAAGAGATAGTTATATCAGTGAGAACAAAGGAGATAAATTACTCGCTGTTATGCAAAAAGAAAAACAAGCACGCACTGAAAAAACCAAACAATCAGCAAAATCAGCAGGAGAAGTAAAATGAACATGACTTATCATGCAGGCGCAAGAAGCCAACAACGCGGCATTCCCCCTTTCATTCTCGATTGCTTGGATAATTTCGGCGAGGAAGTTTACGACGGACACGGCGCAATTATCCGCTACTTCACCCGCGTTAGCCGCAGAAAAATGGAACGCGAATTAGGCAGGGATTTAGTCAGTAAATTGGCGCAATATCTCAACATCTATAAAGTTGAAAATCACGATGGCACGGTGATTACGACAGGTCATTTAACCAAACGCATTAATCGTAAATAAGGACATCACTATGTACACTCTACCCGAAGCCATCACCCACAAACTGACTGAATTGTTTAATGCCATTAAATACGCTCAAGATGATTTACAAATTGAATGCGCTGAAGCCAGTTTGAATGCTGATTTTTCACAGCTTACGATGCTATCGACCAGACATAGTAATTTGCGGGAGCTTGATGCGGATATTGCGACTGCATTGAATCATTTTGAAACCAAACAAAAGTCTCAAAGCACTACAAGAACACGTCAGCCTAGACAAGCGGCGGCTGGTACGAGAACATCTGGCGGTCATTTGCGCGTATCGCTCGCGGGTAAAATGATTGAAGAAAATACCATTGCCAACACCTTTGTGGAAACCTTAAAAGTGTTTGGTTTTGACCGTGCGGCAAGGTTGAATAAAACAGTGTGTAATATTGCGCTTTTCTCTAAAACACCGACAAGCAGTTATCAAACTCAACAACACATCGGCGGTTGGTATATTACAACCCATGTAGGTAGAGAAACTGCCAAATCGGTTTTAGAGAGCATAGCCAAAGAATTGAATATGCCGATTCGTATTGAAATCGTATGAGGTTGAAAGTAAGGTGAGGATAGTGTGTTTAATTTTATCAAACACGCTCAAGATAATTTCAAACAAAGGGTAGTCTGTAAACTTTAAATAGAAATAGATTGCTAATTCTGACAAAGTCTTTATAATTGCCTAAATCAATCGCGGGGTGGAGCAGCTTGGTAGCTCGTCGGGCTCATAACCCGAAGGTCGTAGGTTCAAATCCTGCCCCCGCTACCAGACA
>CAIUVX010000049.1 GCA_903902705.1 uncultured Methylococcales bacterium | reverse complement strand
CAAAGGCTTACTCTGGCATACCGACCGAGGCAGTCAATACGCCTCCGACAACCATCGAAAACTACTTAAACAACACGGCATTCAGCAAAGCATGAGCCGTAAAGGCAACTGCTGGGACAACGCCGTCTCTGAGAGCTTCTTTCACACCCTAAAAACCGAATGCGTCAACCATGAAAAATAGCCAACCCGCGACCAAGCCAAAAAGTCCATCTTCGACTACATCGAAGTCTTCTACAACCGACAACGCTTCCATTCTAGCAATGGTTACCTGTCACCTGTAGAATTTGAAAATCAGCATAAAGCTGCTTAACTTTGTGTCCTGAAAAGTGTTGACACATCACTCCACACGGGCTACGATACTTTACTGTGTAAATCTGCAAAATAAACAAGCATAGGATAGATAAAGCAATAGCAAACCCCATCACAACCCCCATAATTAACAGGTTTCGCTTCGCGCTTTACAAGTCACTTCGTTCTACCCACCCCACCCCACCAAACGAACATACAACTAAACGTCTCATTGATTATTCCAAATCCAGTTCATCACTACCACACCCACCCAATCGGCTGACAAAACACCTGTAGGAGTCCAAACCCTTGGTTTGTCTCTTTTAAACGTACAAACCAGAGGTTTGGACTCCATTTGCATCGTTCCAACGCTCCAGCGCATAGGTATCTACACAGTTTTCGCGGCGAGCCGCTCCTACAAAATTTCTGTGATAACACATCAAAAACCTGTAGGAGCGAGCCTTGCTCGCGATTTAAACCTAAATGATAAAACATTTGTGTAGATACCTATGCGAGTGTGCTTTCTATAAAAACTTGTGGGCAATAAAAAACCCCCGAAGCCGAAGACTGCGGGGGTTTTTGGTATCCAGTGTTTAGCTGGACTTATGACAACGCGCTTTGATTCGCTTTGGCAATTTCTGCGATTTTGCCAAATGCTTCGATGTCACGCACAGCGAGGTCGGCTAATACTTTACGGTCGATTGCTACGTTGGCTTTAGTTAAGCCATTAATTAAGCGACTGTAAGAAATGCCATACATTCTGGCGGCAGCATTGATACGCACAATCCACAAGGCGCGGAATTGACGTTTTTTCTGTTTGCGGTCGCGGTACGCATATTGCCCTGCTTTGATAACCGCTTGTTTAGCAACGCGATAAACTCGGCTTCTTGCGCCGTAGTAACCTTTTGCTAATTTAAGAATTTTTTTGTGTCTTGCTCTGGCTGTTACACCGCGTTTTACTCTAGGCATGATAGGTCTCCTTCATTAACTATAAGGCATCATGCGTCTAGCCATACGCACATCGGATGGATGAATGGTTGCAGGTGCGCGCAACTGTCTTTTTCTTTTGGTCGATTTTTTGGTCAAAATGTGGCGTTTGTGTGATTGCCCACATTTAAAACCGCCGTTGCCTGTGCGTCTGAAACGCTTGGCAGCACCACGGTTAGTTTTTATTTTCGGCATTTGTTTGCTCCAATTAAATGTAAAGTAAAAAGTCCTTTAAGATTAACCCAACAAGGCAAAATGCGTAGGCCCTGAAGAATTACTCACACTCTGAATGAATGTGGTGAACTCAGCAACTCCTCTGCTGAGTAAAACAAAGCCAGACACACTTAAAAAAGCGTGTCTGGCTTTAATTTGTAGCGTTATGGTTTTATTTCTTCTTTTTAGGGGACATGACCATGATCATTTGTCGCCCTTCCATCTTAGGGAACTGCTCGACTAAAGCAAGTTCTTCTAAGTCTTTTTCAATACGTTTTAATACATCCATGCCCAGTTCACGATGCGCCATTTCACGTCCGCGATAGCGTACAGTGATTTTAGTTTTATCGCCATCATTAAGAAATTTAGTTAAACTTCTCAACTTAACTTGATAGTCACCTTCATCGGTGCCTGGTCTGAATTTAATTTCTTTGACCTGAATCTGTTTTTGTTTCTTTTTGGCAACTGCCAGTTTTTTGTTGAGTTCAAACTGGTATTTACCGTAGTTCATTATCTTGCAAACGGGAGGATCCGCGTTTGGCGATATTTCTACTAAATCCAAGTCTGCCGCATAAGCAATCTGTTTGGCCTCATCCAGCGAGATAATACCTAATGCCTCACCCTCTGCACCTGTGACTCTCACTCGTCTAGCGGTGATCATGTCATTCAAGCGTGTCTCATCTTTTTTAGTAGCGATACCCTAATCCTCCACGTTATTGTCTATCATTTTCTGTCGGCAATTTCTTGTTCCAAACGTTCAGCGAACTCAGTGATTACCAGACTACCTAAGTCATCACCCTTTTGCGTGCGTACCGTCATTCGTTGTTCTTTTAATTCATTGTCACCGATGATGACAAGATACGGTACTCGTTGCATTGAGTGTTCGCGAATTTTAAAGCCTATTTTCTCATTTCTCAAGTCAATTTTTGCCCTGATACCTTGCTGTTCTAATTTTTTCAGTACTTCGGTCGCATAATCAGCGTGTCTATCAGCAATAATTAACACCACAACCTGCACTGGTGACAACCATAATGGGAATGTTCCAGCGTGTTGTTCGATCAAAATACCAATAAAGCGTTCTAATGATCCCAGTATAGCGCGATGTAACATCACAGGGACTTGTTTTGAACCATCTTCGGCAATATAGCTTGCACTCAATCGAGCTGGCATAGAAAAGTCCACTTGAATCGTACCGCATTGCCAAACCCGACCAATACAATCTTTTAGCGAGAATTCAATTTTAGGCCCGTAAAATGCACCTTCACCTGGTTGTAAATCCCAAGCCAAGCCTTTGTTATTTAGTGCAAGTTCTAACGCAGATTCGGCTTTATCCCAAACACTATCATCACCGACACGATTTTCAGGACGAGTCGATAATTTAATAATGACTTCTTCAAAACCAAAATCTTTATAAACTGCGAATAGCATATCGATAAAGGTTGATACTTCGTCTTGAATTTGAGCTTCGGTACAGAAAATGTGTGCGTCATCTTGAACAAAGTTTCTAACTCGCATTAAGCCGTGTAGCGTGCCAGACGGTTCATTGCGATGACAAGAGCCGAATTCCGCTAAGCGTATCGGCAAATCGCGGTAACTTCTTAGACCTTGATTATAAATCTGAATATGACACGGGCAGTTCATCGGTTTGACCGCATAATCGCGATTTTCCGAATGGGTAGTAAAAATCATCGCGCCGAATTTATCCCAATGCCCTGATTTTTCCCACAGTGAACGGTCTACTAGCTGCGGCGTTTTAACTTCCGCATAGCCATTGAAACGCAATTTCTCACGAATGTATTGTTCAACCTGTTGATAGATAATCCAGCCTTTTTCATGCCAGAACACCATACCAGGTGCTTCTTCTTGGGTATGGAATAAATCCAGCGTTTTAGCTAATTTACGGTGATCGCGTTTTTCAGCTTCTTCCAAACGGTGTAAATAGGCCTGTAAGTCCTTTTTGTCACCCCACGCCGTGCCGTAAATACGTTGAAGCATTTCATTTTTAGAATCGCCACGCCAATAAGCACCCGCAATTTTCATTAGCTTGAACACGCCTAATTTATTGGTACTAGGCACATGAGGTCCACGGCATAAATCAGTAAAATCGCCTTGTTCATATAACGATAAATCTTGATCGGCAGGAATAGATTCAATAATTTCTGCTTTATAGGCTTCACCCAAGCCTTTAAAGAAAGCAACCGCTTCATCTCTGGACAATACAGAACGATGAATCGCAATATCCTGTGCGACTAATTCCTGCATTTTCTTTTCAATAACGATTAAATCGTCTGGAGTAAAAGGTCTGGAGTATGCAAAGTCGTAGAAAAATCCATTTTCAATCACTGGACCAATAGTGACTTGTGCATCTGGGAACGTGTGTTTAACAGCTTGGGCTAATAAATGCGCAGTAGAATGGCGGATAACATCAACGCCATCTGCGTCTTTGGCAGTAATAATTTGTAGGCTAGCATCTTGCTCAATCAGCGTGCAGGCATCCACCAATGCACCGTTGACTTTACCTGCAAGTGTTGCCTTTGCTAAACCCGTGCCTATCGACTTCGCTACATCTAACACAGTGACTGCGTGGTCAAATTCGCGTAAAGAACCGTCTGGGAGCGTAATTACAGGCATGAGATAAACTTTTTGATTGCTACAATGAAAAAAGCACCGCCTGAGCAGTGCTTATATATTCTGGTAGGCACGAGTGGACTCGAACCACCGACCCCCACCATGTCAAGGTGGTGCTCTAACCAACTGAGCTACGCGCCTGAAGTATTAACTTCAAGCCGCGTATTATACCAATAGATTTAGGTTATGCAAGCTGTAAGTAGTAGCTAAAAAGTTTTTTAACATTTTTTAACATGACAAAGTGTTTGAAGTGCGTTTGGTATATGAAGTTGTGAGCATTTGATTTTGTTAAAAGACTTATGGTCACTTACTTACCATTCCAGCAAATTAAACCATGTTGGTTATTAGTCATTGCCATGCGTAACCACGAGTATGGCGGTTAAACAAAAAACTTACTAACATTCATCAAGGTTTTATAAATTCCCCACGTTAAGGGTATGGCTACCAGTGTCCATGCTAAATACACTATAGCAGGATGAATAGGTGTGTCACCATCAATCGCTTCACCGCCTTCTTCATCATGACTTTTTTCGTTGGCTAAGCGTTTTTCTTCGGCTAATTCATCGGCATTCATAAACCATTTATCGGCAACAGGGCGAATCAATAAATTACAACACAAGCCGATAGCCAACAAACCCGCTAAAATCATCATGGTTTGGTTATAAACTTGTTCACGCGGCAGTCCTAAACCTAGTTGATAATCACGCATATAATTGACAATCACAGGGCCCAACACACCTGCGGTTGCCCACGCGGTTAATAAGCGTCCGTGAATCGCACCGACCATTTGTGTGCCAAATAAATCTGCCAGATAGGCAGGAACAGTGGCAAATCCGCCGCCGTACATACTTAAAATAATGCACAATGCTGCGACAAATAATGGTGTGTTTCCTGTCATCGCGCTATTGGGTACGCTGATATACAACAAGCAGCCCAACACAAAAAATACCGAATAGGTTAGTTTGCGTCCTAGTTTGTCGGACAAGGTCGCCCAAAAAAATCGCCCACCGATGTTGAATAAACTGAGCAAAGCGGTAAAACCTGCGGCAATCGCGGCAATACTGGCAAGTTCGTTTTTATCAAGTTGATTATAAGTTTTCGCGATGCCGATTAATTGTCCGCCGAATACTTCTTGCAACATCGGTGACGACATCCCAATCACGCCGATGCCCGCACTGACATTCATACATAACACGCCCCACAATAACCAAAATTGTTTGATTTTAAAGACGTTTTTTAAATGTACATGATGAGGAGTAATCATGTCATTGTTGATTTGTTTAGCGGGTGGAGTCCAACCTTTGGGTTGCCAATTACTGGCAGGAATACGATAACCTAACGCGCCAGCCATCATGAAAATGAAATAAATGCCTGCCATTGCCACAAAAGTTTGCATCACGCCAACATCGGTTTCTGTAGCGAACTGTTTCATTAATAAAGCCGCTAACGGTGAACCTATCATCGCGCCACCACCAAAGCCCATAATCGCCATACCTGTTGCCATGCCGCGCTTATCTGGAAACCATTTAATCAGCGTGGACACAGGCGAGATATAACCCAAACCCAAGCCAATACCGCCTATGACCCCAGAGCCTAACAGCATCATCCAAAATTGATGAGTGTAAATACCCAATGCGGAAAACAACATTCCGCCACACCAGCATAAGGCACTGACTACCCCTGCTTTTCTGGGACCAACGTGTTCTAACCAACCGCCCCATAATGCCGCTGATGAGCCTAAGAACACAAAGAACAGCGTGTACATCCAACCTAAGGTAGAAATTTTCCAATTACAAGTCGTAACAAACAACTCAGCAAAGAAACCAATGTCCGCGCCACACACAACGCTTTCTTTAATGCCTATAGCTTTGGATAATGGCAACCAAAACACTGAAAAGCCATACGCCATACCAATACATAAATGAATGGCTAACGCCGCAGGGGGTAATAGCCAGCGATTAAATTTGCGGCCTGCAACCGTGTGGCGTTTGTCTAAAAAATCGAGAGCGTGAATAAACATGGCGTTGCTTCCTTTGGGTTAAATAAAAGTAGAATATAGCGTGTGTTGCCAGCACAAGATGGATAATTCATGACTATATTTAACCATGATTAATGCAATAGTAGCCGCATGGATAATACAAAAAACAGTTTATCGTGGACAATGCGTAACATAAGTTAATAATATTGTCGCAACCCTAGCGTATAACTGGCACGCTTTTTATAACCAACCTGTTAAAAACACACATGACTAACCAACCTTCTACCGATCAACCCGCAACACCCGTCAATCAACACTTTGATCTTAGCGCGTCCGAATGGTATTTAAACCGTGAATTAACATGGCTGGAATTTAATAAGCGGGTGTTATGGGAAGCGGAGGATGAGCGCACGCCGTTATTAGAGCGGGTTAAATTTATCGCCATCGTCAGTGCCAATCTGGATGAGTTTTTTATGAAACGCATTGGCGGCTTGAAGCAACAAGTGGGCGCGGGGATTAGTGAACTCAGCGTTGATGGGCGTAGCTCACAGCAACAAATTACCGAGTGTTATGCACTGGTACGCGAGATTGAAGCGAAAAAAAGAACCTTATTAACTCAGCTTCTTGAGTTACTTGAGCAGCAAAACATTCGTATCGTGCCTTACAATAAGCTGTCTAAAGAACAGCAAAAAACCATGCGTGAACATTATATTACTAATATTTTTCCACTGGTTACGCCACAAGCGATTGATCCCGCTCATCCTTTTCCCTTTATTTCTAATTTGTCGCTGAATTTATTGGCGGGAATTTACTCAACTGAAATCGAGAATATGACGCTAGTACGAATTAAAGTGCCAGTGAGTCCCAGCATAAAACGCTTTATTCAAATCGGCAATGAGCATAGTTATGTCGCTTTAGGTGACTTAATGTCGAATAATTTGGATATGCTATTCCCTGATATGAACGTTGCTTTCTGCGAACTGTTTCGTGTGACCCGTAATGCAGTCACTGAACAAGACGAAGAACAAGCAGACGATTTATTGCAAATGATTGAATCGGAATTGCGCGAGCGTAAATTTGCCTCAGTCGTCCGTCTTGAAGTGTCCGAAAATATGGCAGCGTTACAACGCGGCAGGTTGATGGCTGAACTAGGTTTAGATACTCAAGATATATTTAGCTTTGATAGCCTCATGGCAATGTCAGATTTATTTCAGTTTGTAAGCATTGACCGCCCAGATTTGCTCGATCCCCCACATCATCCCTGCGATCATCCAAAACTGTTGAACGCGCCCAATATTTTTCATGCGATTCGCGATCAAGGCACGATTTTATTGCAACATCCTTATGAATCGTTCGTGACTACGGTTGAGCGTTTTGTCAAAGAAGCCAGTCGTGATTCGAATGTACAAGCTATTAAAATGACCCTGTATCGCACATCAGCAGGGTCTAAAATCATTCAATACCTAATTGATGCCGCGTTAAGTGGCAAACAGGTGGCTGTGGTGGTGGAATTAAAAGCCCGCTTTGATGAATCGGCGAATATAAAATGGGCGCATCGCATGGAAAGCGCGGGCGTTCATGTGACCTATGGTGTGGTCGGTTTAAAAACCCACAGCAAAGTCGTGTATGTGGTGCGTCAGGATTTTAACGGCTTGCGGCGTTATGCGCACATCGGCACTGGTAATTATCATGCAGGTACGGCGCGGATTTATACTGATTTGGGTATTTTGACCTGCGATCAACAAATCGGTGAAGATTTAACCGAGTTATTCAATTATTTAACCACTGGCTTAGTGCCGAAACGTAATTATAAAAGTTTATTACCTGCACCTAAATTATTGAAACCCAGTTTATTGAAAAAAATTGAGCGTGAAATCAGCAAGCACAGTGAAAAAAATCAGGGCTTGATTCAATTTAAAATGAATGCCTTGGAAGATGTTGATATTACTGCCGCGCTGTATCGCGCCTCTCAAGCAGGGGTAAAAATTGATTTAATTATTCGTGACACTTGCCGCTTAAGACCTCATATTGCAGGGCTTTCTGACAATGTGCGGGTGATTAGTATAGTCGGACGTTTTTTGGAACATTCGCGAATTTTTTATTTTCAAAATGGCGGAGAAGAAGAGTATTTTATTGGTTCGGCTGACTGCATGACTCGCAACTTAGAAAGTCGTGTCGAAGTAGTCACTCCTGTACAAAAACCTGAATTACAAGCCGCGCTACGACAACTATTAACAGTGCAGCTAGATAATCAACGCAGTGTTTGGGACATGCAAGCGGATGGGCAGTATAGTCAACGGCATCCCAAAGATAAGCAGAATAAAAATGGTGTTCAAGAAACGCTGATTGAATTAGCCAACACTCGCTTAATTGCAGCGGCAAAAGGTAAAAAGCTGAAAAACAAAGGCGCGAGACAAAAAGCGCAAGGCTAACGAATTTTTGATTCACACACTTCAGGAAAAAATAATGCTAACTAACAAATTTACAATCAGTAAACTTACTTTATCATCAATTACTCATTTGCCCGAACAGGGTATGAAAAAAAAGGATTTTATTGATGATTTTAAACAATATTATGTGCATTTACTGGGGCGTGATGAACACACTAGCTCGCCATTTTATGCGGGTGAAGCCTTGTCCATGGCGATTAGGGATCGCATGATGGAACGATGGAAAGCCACCCACCAAACCTATAAAGATAATAACTGTAGACGCGGTTATTATCTTTCTATGGAATTTTTGATGGGACGCACGTTGAGTAACGCGATGCTTAATTTGGGCGTTACCGATACCGTGACCCAAGCCATGTACGATCTTGGCATTGAAATTGAAGAACTGATTGCCTGCGAGCAGGATGCCGGGCTAGGCAATGGCGGTTTAGGTCGGCTTGCCGCCTGTTTTATCGACAGCTGTGCCACCTTGCAATTGCCCGTTATCGGTTATGGCTTACGTTACGAATACGGTATGTTCACGCAAAGTATTGTCAATGGTGAGCAGATTGAAAAGCCCGACCATTGGTTACGTCACGGTAATGTTTGGGAAATTGAACGACTGGAATATTCACATCGTATTAAATTTGGCGGTCGCGTTGAAGATCATTTGGATGAAAACGGTAAGCAACGTTTTTGCTGGGTCGGTACCAATGATGTGTTAGCCATGCCTTACGATACCCCTATTCCTGGTTATCAAAACGGCACAGTCAATACCCTACGGCTATGGAAAGCAGTCGCTACCGAAGAATTCAATTTAGATGAGTTTCATGCGGGCGATTACGCTGAAGCTGTTGCATCTAAAATTGCCGCCGAAAATATCACGATGGTGTTGTATCCGAATGATAGTAGCGAAAACGGCAAAGAATTAAGACTTCGACAACAATATTTCCTAGCGTCCGCTAGCTTACAAGATGTGTTGACGCATTGGATTAGTTTATATGGTAAAGATTTTTCCCAATTTGCAGAAAAAAACTGTTTTCAACTCAATGACACCCATCCGAGTATGCCATACCCGAACTGATGCGTTTATTGATGGATATTCATGGTGTACCGTGGAATGTCGCATGGAAAATTACTCGCGCTACTATGGCGTACACTAATCACACTCTGTTGCCCGAAGCGTTGGAAAAATGGTCTGTAACCTTAATGCAACGCTTATTACCCCGAATAATGGACATTATTTTTGGTATTAATGCCAACTTTATGGCAGAAGTAGCGATGCACTGGCCAGGACAAGGCGAACGTTTGCGCTCTATGTCCATCATCGAAGAAGGCGGTGGACAGCATGTCAGAATGGCTCATTTGGCACTGGTGGCAAGTTTTTCTGTTAATGGCGTGGCGCAATTACACACGCAGTTGCTGCAACAAGGTTTATTTCGTGATTTTTATGAGTTATGGCCACATAAATTTAACAACAAAACCAATGGCGTAACCCCACGTCGTTGGTTAGCAGGCTGTAATCCAGAACTTGCCCATTTGATAACAGAAGTCATAGGCAAGGGATGGATAACGGATTTATCACAACTGAAAAAGCTAGAACCTTACGCTAACGATGTCAATTTTAGAAACCGCTGGCGCAACATTAAACAATCTGCAAAAGAGCGTTTAGTTACATATAAAAAAAGTCAACATGATGGTGATCTCCAACTCAATGCTGATGCCTTATTTGATGTGCAAGTTAAACGCATCCATGAATATAAACGCCAGTTATTAAACGTGTTGCATGTGATACACCTTTATGACCGCATTAAAAGAGGCGATACTCATAACTGGGTATCAAGATGCGTGTTAATCGGTGGCAAAGCTGCACCTGGTTACCTGATGGCAAAAAAAATCATCAAGTTTATTAATAATGTGTCCAATGTCATTAATTCAGACCCACAGGTAGGCGATAAATTGACACTGTTATTCCTTCCTGATTATCGGGTATCGGCGATGGAAAAAATATGTACAGCGGCTGATTTATCTGAACAAATTTCCACTGCGGGCAAAGAAGCTTCGGGTACTGGCAATATGAAGCTGATGATGAATGGCGCGATTACTATCGGCACACTGGACGGCGCGAATATTGAAATTCGTGAAGAAGTCGGCGATGACAACTTTTTTCTGTTTGGTTTGACGGAAGAGCAAATTGTCGCACGGCGCAATCATTATGACCCATTGGCGATTATTGACATGGATGATGATCTGCAACGTGTCATCCACCTGATAGAATCTTCACACTTTAATCAGTTTGAACCGCATATATTTGATGATTTAATTAATTCTATCAAATGTCCGCATGATCCTTGGATGACAATTGCCGATTTTCGCAGTTATATTGATGCTCAAAAACGTGTTGAAGATGCCTATCGCGATAAAGATCACTGGACACGCATGAGCATTTTAAACTGTGCCAACAGCGGTAAATTCTCTACCGATAGAACTATTAATGAATACAATAATGACATCTGGAAATTAACGCCACAACCTGTAAAGCATAAATAAGCGTTATTAATGCACCCCGTCGCTTACCTAGAACGGGGTGCATTTCTGCTTGTTTAATTTTAACTCCAACACTAAAAAGGCTGCACGATGTTTAGACGGCTAATTGCTTTATTTATCATAACAATGTTATCTGGTTGTGGTTACAACACCCTACAATCCAGTGACGAAACCATTAATGCGTCATGGGCAGACGTACTAAATCAATATCAACGTCGCGCTGATTTAATTCCTAATCTAGTCAATGTAGTCAAAGGCTATGCGGCACATGAAAAAGATGTGTTGGTTCAAGTCACCGAGGCGCGTGCTAAAGTCGGTTCACTTCAAGCCACACCTGAATTGGTCAATGATGAACAGGCCTTTAAAAATTTCACCGCCGCACAAGGGCAAATGACCAGTGCTATTTCTCGTTTATTAGCCGTGGCAGAAAATTATCCGCAATTAAAAGCCGATGGGTTGTTTCGTGATTTACAAGCCCAATTAGAAGGCACAGAAAATCGCATTACTGTGGCGCGTAATCGCTATATCCAAGCAGTCAAAGAATACAATATTACTGTGCGCTCATTTCCGTCCAATCTTACAGCAATGATGTTTGGCTATAAAACCAAACCCAGCTTTACCGTGGAAAATGAAAAAGCCATTTCAGAAGCTCCTAAAATTGATTTTAATACCGCTCCTGTAAGCCATTAGGTGTTAGCACCATGCTGAAATTTTTTCTTATAGTCTTTTTTTTATTTGCTGCTCTGATCTCGTTCTTGAAAATTTTCAACACCAACAATAGAAGTGGCAGGCGTGGCTCTCGAAGCAGTAGAGGCGGCTCTCACAGTGGTGGTTATAGTAACAACTGGAGCAATAACGATTGGAGTGATAACAGCAGCAGTAGTGATGGTGATTCTGGCGGTGGAGGCGGTGGTGATTCTGGTGGTGGGGATTCTGGCGGCGGCGGTGGTGGTGGTAGTGACTGAGAAAAATAAATTGAGGCGTATTATGTTTGTTAATGTTCGCTACACACTAGGATTGTTATTACTGTTATTAGTTAGCAACGTTTGGGCAGATGTTGCTATACCTGATTTATCACGGCGCGTTACCGACCTTACTGCCACACTTAATGCTGAACAAATCAGCGCATTGGAAACTAAGTTAGCCGCGTTTGAAACTAAAAAAGGCAGCCAAATAGCCGTGCTAATTTTGCCCAGTACACAACCCGAAGCCATTGAAGCTTTTGGTATTCGCGTTGCTGATACATGGAAAATTGGGCGCAAAAATGTTGATGATGGCGTGATTCTCATCGTCACCAAAGATGACCGAAAATTACGCTTAGAAGTTGGACGCGGCTTAGAAGGCGTGATTCCCGATGCCATTGCTAAGCGTGTGCTTGCTGAAACCATCAAACCGCATTTCAAAACCGATGATTATGCAGGCGGTATTGATGCGGGTGTTACCCAAATAATAGCCTTAATAGACGGCGAACCCCTACCCCCACCCAGTGGTGAAACAAGCGATTCAGACGATGGTTTTGATACCTTACTTATCATTCTATTTTTCTGTTGTATCGTCGTAGACCTGATATTTTCCTCGTTATTTGGTCATGGCATAGGCGGGGTTTTATCGGCAATTAGCATAGGTGGGATTAGTGCGCTAGTCGCTTTCTTGTTAGCATTGGATATTTGGTTAGCTGTCATTATCGGCGTGGTCATGTTTATTGTCCTTAAAATATTCTATAGTTCGGGTGGTAGCATTGGTGGCGGCTCGTGGGGTAGTGGCAGTAGCAGCAGCGACTGGGGCGGTGGCGGCGGCGGTTTTAGCGGCGGAGGCGCGTCTGACTCATGGTAAAAAAAATTAAACGTTGGTTTCTTCATGCTTTTACACCGCCGTGGCGGCAACGGGTGTTATTTCCCAAAACGACCCTCAACGCAATTGAAATAGCCATACAACAATCCGAAGCTAAACACAGTGGTGAACTACGTTTTGCTATTGAAAACACACTCACATCCCAGAAAATATGGCACGGCATTTTATCATATCAACGGGCATTAGAGCTATTTGCCAAACTTCACGTTTGGGATACTGAACATAACAGCGGCGTATTAATTTACCTATTATTGGCAGAGCGTACCGTTCATATTATCGCTGACCGTGGTATCAATAAACGCGTCACTCAAAACCAATGGGATGAAATAGCCCGCGCCATGCAGAACGAATTTCGCCTAGGCAATTTTCAACAAGGTTCATTGTTAGGTATCGAACGGATTACCGTCCTACTAGCCAGTCATTTTCCCGCAACAATTGACAAAATCAACGAACTACCCAACGCGCCTGTGATTGTGCAGGAATAAACGGTGGTGTACTAAATCTATGATTTTTGCTTTTAAGAATGACTGCCAGTCCTTTAAAAGACTGGCAGTCATTCAATCCTAGATAACAGGTTTAACCCACTAGCCTAACTACCTGCCCAACAATCAGTGAATTTTGTTTTTCTTGGGTATTACGAATATTTTTTACTGCTTTAGACACTCCAAGCGTGAAATTACTTATCATCAGTGGCGCGATTATGTCTTCTAGTGTGGATTACTTCGTGTTATTTTTGCTCACTTAGAGGATATCTGTTGTGAAAACGATTCATTGCCTCCCTTCATTTGTATATACTATGTGTCAATATTAGGTGCGTACTACGCTCTTTATAATTACTGTCGTTTCATTTAATACTCAAGCCAAAATTACGGAACTGTACGGCACAGCAATGTTAGCTATCCATGCACAAACCCGTCCCAACAGGATCACATAATGAATAATACATCTCTTTCAGAAATTACTGGACAACATGATATTGACCCAGCGGAAACCAAGGAATGGATCGAGGCACTGCAATCTGTCTTAGAACAGGATGGTAGTGAACGCGCACATTTTTTGATTGAACAATTGGTAGCTGCAACACGGCATTCAGGATTTGATATTCCTTTTAGTGCCAATACGGCTTATTTGAATACTATTCCTGTTGCCCAGCAGGCGCAGTTTCATGGTGATACCACCATAGAGCAAAGAATTCGTTCTTATGTGCGCTGGAATGCCATGATGATGGTATTACGCGCTAATAAACATACCAATGTCGGTGGACATATTGCTAGTTTTGCGTCAGCGGCTACTCTGTATGATGTCGGTTATAACCATTTTTGGCACGCCGCTTCTGAGCATCACGATGGCGATTTAATTTTTACTCAGGGACATTTAACCCCAGGTGATTATGCGCGTGCATTTTTAATCGGTCGATTAACCGAAGAGCAAATGAATAATTTCCGCCAAGAGGTACATGGCGGCGGCTTATCATCTTACCCACATCCTTGGTTGATGCCTGATTTTTGGCAGTTCCCGACGGTGTCTATGGGTTTGGGTCCAATTATGGCGATTTATCAAGCTCGGTTTATGCGTTATTTGCGTGACCGTGGTTTGGCGGATACTGATGGACGTAAAGTGTGGAGTTTTCTCGGTGACGGTGAAACTGATGAGCCTGAATCCTTGGGTGCAATCGGCATGGCTGGACGCGAACATTTGGATAATTTGATTTTTGTGGTCAATTGCAATCTGCAACGCTTAGATGGTCCAGTGCGCGGCAATGGCAAAATCATTCAAGAATTGGAAAGTGAATTTCGTGGTGCTGGTTGGAATGTTATTAAAGTGGTATGGGGACAACATTGGGATACGCTACTTGCGCGTGATAAAGACGGCTTGTTAGCGGCGCGTATGATGGAATGTGTGGATGGTGATTATCAAACCTTTAAAGCCAAAGATGGTGCGTATGTGCGTGAACATTTCTTTAATACCCCTGAATTAAAGGCGATGGTTGCCGATTGGTCTGACCGTGATATTTGGAGTCTGAATCGGGGCGGTCATGATCCCGCTAAAGTATTTGCGGCTTTTCATGCAGCGGTTAATCACAAAGGAAAACCCACGGTTATTCTGGCTAAAACCATTAAAGGTTATGGCATGGGATCATCGGGCGAAGCACAAAATACCTCGCATCAACAGAAAAAAATGGATCAAATTTCACTGGAAAACTTCCGTGATCGTTATGAACTACCTGTCACAGACAAAGAATTAGCCAGTCTGCCTTATCTGACTTTCCCAGAAGGTTCAAGAGAACTCAACTATATGCAGGAACGTCGTGCTGAGTTGGGCGGTCATATACCTGCAAGACGTGCGAAATCCTACCCTTTAGATGTGCCTGTGCTGAGTGATTTTAAATCCTTGTTAGAAGCTACCCGCGAAGGACGTGAAATTTCTACCACGATGGCGTTTGTCAATCTACTCAATATCTTGGTGAAAGACAAAAACATCGGCAAACGCGTAGTGCCGATTGTTCCCGATGAATCACGCACTTTTGGTATGGAGGGAATGTTCCGTCAATTGGGTATTTGGTCGCAAGTTGGGCAGTTGTACACCCCGCAAGATGCCGACCAGTTGATGTTCTATAAAGAAGACAAGCACGGTCAAGTGTTACAAGAAGGTATAAACGAAGCTGGCGGTTTATGCGATTGGATAGCCGCTGGGACATCGTATTCCACCCATAACGTGCCAATGATTCCATTCTTCATTTATTACTCCATGTTTGGTTTCCAACGCGTCGGTGATTTAATCTGGGCAGCAGCAGACCAACGCACACGCGGCTTTTTAATGGGCGGTACAGCGGGACGCACTACGCTGAATGGCGAAGGCTTGCAACATGAAGACGGTCACAGTCATATCATGTCTGCAACCGTGCCGAATTGCGTATCGTATGATCCCACTTATGCGTATGAACTAACGGTGATTATTCAGGACGGATTACGCCGTATGTATGTCGAACAGGAAGATGTGTTTTATTACATCACTGTGATGAACGAAAATTATGCCCACCCTGCTATGCCTAAAGGGATCGAGCTGGATATACTGAAAGGTATGTATAGTTTCCACCAAAGCGAAAAGACCAAAGCTCCTCATGTGCAGTTATTAGGCTCTGGAACAATTTTCCGTGAGGTTGAGTTTGCTGCTGAGTTGCTGCGTAACGATTGGGGTGTCGAGTCAGATTTATGGAGTTGTCCTAGCTTTACCGAATTAGCGCGTGATGGACAAAACTGTGAACGCTGGAATCGTTTACATCCGACTGAACCGCAAAAACAATCCCATGTCAGTCATTGCCTAGCTGATGCAAAAGGGTCAGTGATTGCTGCAACTGATTACACTCGCGCTTTTGCCGAACAAATTCGTCCTTATATTAAAGCCCCTTATACCGTGTTAGGTACAGATGGTTTTGGTCGTTCAGATACTCGCGAATTGTTACGCAGTTTCTTTGAGGTAGACCGTTACCACATCACCATTGCCGCACTGAAAAGTTTGGCAGATTTGGGGCAGTTTGAAGCGACTAAAATCGACGTGGCACTGGCGAAATATGGCATAGCAGCAGATGCGTCTGCACCTTGGTTAAGATAAGGAATCAACATGACTGTATTAATAGAAATCAAAGTACCCGATGTTGGCAATGTTGCTGGAATTGACGTTGTTGAAGTATTGATTCAACCAGGTGATGTGGTGGCATTGGAACAAACTATTGCCACCTTAGAAACAGATAAAGCCAGCATGGATTTACCCTCCAGTGCTGCTGGCACAGTGCAACAGGTTTACATTAAACAAGGTGACAAAGTTTCTGAAGGCTCGTTGATTGCTACCGTGTTAGTCAATGAAGAAGCCAATGTTACTTCCGTAGCCGCTGAGCAAGCCGCGCAGCCTGTCGTGGCAGCTCCCGTTGCGCCCGTAGAAAAAGCCGCGCCGCAGTCGGTCGCGCCTGTCTCTAAGCCAGTTGTAGTAGCTATTGAAAGTAGCGTGGTGAACAAAGTTCCACACGCCACGCCTTCAGTACGGCTATTTGCACGCGAATTAGGCGTTGACATTAGCAGAGTTAAAAAAGGCAGTGGTCGTAAAGGACGCATACTCAAAGACGATGTAAAAAACTTCGTCAAAAAAGTGATGGAAGAAGGCATTGTCGCCACAGGTGCAGGTATTCCTAGTATTCCTACCATTGATTTTTCCGTATTTGGTGACACAGAAACAGTCAAACTAAGCAAAATCAAACGCCTGACTGGGCAGAATCTTAGCCGAGTTTGGCTAAATTTGCCGATGGTGACTTACCATGAAGAAGTTGATATTACCGAAATGGAGGCATTTCGCAACGCACTCAATGCCGAAAAAGCCAAAGGTGAGTTAAAAATCACTGGCTTGATGTTTATCATCAAAGCATTAGTGACCGCCATGCAGCAGTTCCCTAGTTTTAATGCCTCATTATCTGCCGATGGTGAGCAACTAATATTAAAAAAATACTTTAATATTGGAATTGCTGTCGATACCCCCAATGGCTTGGTTGTGCCTGTGTTGCGAGATGTCAATTATAAAACCATCAACCAACTGGCGACTGAATTAGCAGAAAAAAGTGAAAAAGCGCGGCAAGGTAAATTATTACCCGCTGATATGCAGGGCGGTTGTATGACTATTTCTAGTTTAGGCGGTATTGGTGGTATGTCTTTTACCCCTATAGTCAACGCCCCTGAAGTTGCTATACTGGGTGTGACTCGTGCCAAAATGCAGCCCGTGTGGAATGGTAAAGACTTTGAACCAAAACTCATGCTGCCGTTAGATTTAACGTATGACCATCGAGTGATTGATGGCGCAGAAGGTGCCAAATTTATGGCAACACTAAAATATTATCTGGGCGATATTCGCCGATTGTTACTTTAAGACAAGGGCAAGACAAAATGAACGATACAGTAGTACACGCAGAAGTTTTAGTATTAGGCGGTGGACCAGGTGGTTATAGTGCGGCATTTCGTGCTGCTGATTTAGGTAAACAAGTGGTGTTGATTGAACGTTACCCAGTACTCGGTGGCGTTTGTCTTAATGTTGGCTGCATTCCTTCAAAAGCCTTGTTACACATAGCTCATACTATTCATGAAGCCGAAGAGGTTGAGGATCACGGCGTAAGTTTTTCTAAGCCAACGCTAGACATCGATAAAATTCGCGCATGGAAAGCCAGTGTTACCAAATCCTTAAATGACGGTTTGGCAGGTTTAGTGAAACAACGCAAAGTCACACTCATACAAGGTGTTGGTCAGTTTACTTCCCCTGAGACAGTGACAGTAGAAACCGCAGATGGCATAGTGACCGTGCGTTTCGATCAAGCTATTATTGCGGCTGGCTCACAACCGACAAAAATACCGATTTTTCCGCATGATGATCCGCGTTTGTGGGATTCTACCGATGCCTTGGCATTAACAGAAATTCCTAAAAAATTATTGATTGTTGGCGGCGGCATTATCGGCTTAGAAATGGCAACGGTTTATCACGCGTTAGGTTCAGAAATCAGCGTGGTAGAATTAATGGATCAAGTGATTCCTGGTTGTGATAAAGATTTAGTAAATCCTTTATATCGGCGCATTAAAAAACAATACAACAATATCTGGTTAGAAACCCGCGTCACCTCAATTGAATCACACGACGAAGGCTTGAAAGTGTTTTTTGAGGGCAAAGGTGTGCCTGAACATGAGCTATTCGACGCTGTGTTAGTGGCAGTTGGACGGCGACCTAATGGTAAAAAAATCGGTGCTGAATTGGCAGGTATTGAAGTTAATGAGCAGGGTTTTATTCCTGTTGATAAACAACAACGCACTAACGTACAACGCATTTTTGCCGTCGGTGATATAGTCGGCAATCCAATGCTGGCACACAAAGCTGTGTATGAAGCTAAAATCGCTGCCGAAGTGGCTGCGGGACATAAAGCAGCGTTTGACGCATTAACTATTCCATCGGTAGCTTACACTGATCCAGAGGTTGCGTGGATGGGACTGACTGAAAATCAAGCTAAACAACAAGGCATAGACTACGAAAAAGGCTCATTTCCTTGGGCAGCTAGCGGACGTGCATTAAGCATAGGACGTAAAGAAGGCTTAACTAAAATACTGACTGACAAAGAAACAGGCAAAATTCTCGGTGCGGGAATGGTGGGTACTAATGCAGGTGAATTAATTGCCGAAACCGTGTTGGCATTTGAAATGGGTGCAGATGTAGAAGATATCGCTTTAACCATACACGCACATCCAACCTTATCAGAGACAGTGGCATTTGCCGCTGAAATGATTACTGGCACGATTACCGATCTTTATATTAAAAAATAATACAAGAAAGGTATTAGGGGGGTACAAACCTAAGGCTTGTACTCCCCCAATGCTAAGGGCTAATATAACCAACTATAGCCACCCCCAAATCACAACAACTACTCAAATGATAAGAAAGATAGCTATTTTTATTGTACTCGTAATACTCGTCATTATAAATTACAGTATTTGGAGTCACATTAACAACCCATTACATTTACAACCGTGGACTAAAACGACACTAGGAGTCACTTATGACCCTATGCGTAAAGATGATATGCAAACCTATGTGCAAACCTTCAATGCCGATAATATTGATGCTGATTTCGCGCTATTGTCTGACAAAGTCCGCGCTGTTCGTACTTATAGTATGCTCAGAGGTCAGGATGTTGTTGCTAACTTAGCCGCTAAACACAATTTGAATATCACTCTAGGTGCTTGGATTGGCAAAGAGTTGGATATAAACAAACAAGAGATTGATAAATTGGTCGATGTTAGCCGTCAGGATTATAAAAATATTCTTCGCGTGACCATCGGTAACGAAACCATGTTGCGCAAAGATGTTACCGAAGAGCAGCTTATCGAGTATATCCGTGAGGTAAAAAAACGCCAGTGGCGACCTGTGGGTACCTCTGAAACATGGGATGTCTGGCTAAAAAGTCCCAATCTTATCGCCGAAGTTGATTTTATTGGTGTCCATATTCTGCCTTACTGGGAAAGTATGTCCGTTAACGGTGCGGTGGATTATGTCTTCCTGCGTTATGAAGAGATCAAAAAAATTGCCCAAGGTAAACCCGTCATCATCACTGAAACAGGCTGGCCTTCTGATGGGCAACCCTATCAACATTCAACGCCGTCAAGAGCCAATCAGGCAAAGTTTTTGCGTGAATTTTTCAATCGGGTTGATGAATATAACCAAAACTTAAAAGACAAAGACAAACTCAACTATTACATTGTTGAGGCTTTCGATCAACCGTGGAAAAAATCGATAGAAGGCTCGGTCGGCGCGTATTGGGGTATCTTTAATGCGGATCGCGAACCTAAATACCCAATGGATGGCGATGTCGTTGCTATGCCAGATTGGGAACGTTGGGCAACAGGCGCGGCTGTTTTTAGTTTACTACTGATGGGCTTATTTTTATTTACCCGCAGCACACTAAAATTACCTGGGGTATTATTTTTTGGGCTGATTGCTAACTTAGCGGTTTCAGTGATTTTCTGGTCTGCCTCAATAGGGGCGCATCAATATCAAACAAATTTAAGTATTTTCTTTTGGGCATTGATGCTATTAATGCAGGCAATGGCGGTGGTTATTTTACTGATCGAAAGTTTGGAAATTGCCGAAGTTATCTGGCACAAAAAAACAGCACGCACTTTTCAACCACTCACCCCCACTGAAAGTTTTAAATATCCTAAGGTTTCGCTACATCTACCGATTCATAATGAACCGCCCATGATGGTGCGCAAAACCTTGGAAGCTCTAGCAAAAGTCGATTATCCCAACTTAGAAGTATTGGTAATGGACAACAACACCAAAGACCCCGCTGTTTGGGAACCTGTCAAAGCTGATTGTGAACGCTTAGGACCCATGTTTCGTTTCTTCCATTTAGAAAACTGGCCTGGATTTAAAGCAGGTGCGATTAATCACGCACTGGAACAAACCGACAATGATGCGGAAATTATTGCCGTCATTGACAGTGATTATATACTCTCGCCTGATTGGTTAAAGTGCATGGTGCCGTATTTTGATAATGAAAATGTCGGTTTTGTACAATCACCACAAGATTACCGGGACCGCAATCAAAGTACCTTTAAAAATTTTTGTTATTGGGAATACGCAGGGTTTTTTAATATCGGCATGGTGCAACGCAATGAATACAACGCCATTATTCAACATGGCACTATGACCATGATACGAAAATCAGCCTTGCTAGAAGTCGGCAACTGGGCAGAATGGTGTATTTGTGAAGACAGCGAATTGGGTTTACGTCTCTATGAAGCAGGTTATGACTCAGTTTATGTCAAAGACTCGTTTGGCAAAGGTTTAATGCCCGACACTTTCTCAGGTTATATGACGCAACGCTTCCGTTGGGTATATGGCGCGATGCAAATTATTAAAGGGCATTGGCGTAGCTTTTTACCGACCAAAAAATCACCCTTAACACCCGCCCAACGCTATTACTTTATTGCAGGTTGGCTACCGTGGTTCTCAGATGCTTTAGCGTTGCTATTTACCACATCGAGTTTGATTTTAACGGCGGTGATTCTCTATGATCCCATTGGTAGCGAGCTACCCTCTAACGTGTTTTTAATGCCAACCATCGGCTTATTCAGTTTTAAAATTTTGCGTGGTTTGTGGCTATATCAAGCACGAGTACCGTGTTCAATATGGGAATCCTTAGGCGCGTCATTAACTGGATTAGCATTAACCCATACCGTTGCTCAAGGCACAGTGCAGGGTTTATTTACCTCAGGCAAGCCATTTATGCGTACCCCTAAGTATGAAAAACAAGGGGCATTAATCTCTGGTTTACGAACCATACAGCAAGAATTGCTGATGTTGATTCTATTAAGTTTTGCTATTTGGCAAATGAGCAATGTCGAACATTTTGACAATCTCAGTGGTAAATTATGGATAGCTATTTTATCCGTACAACTTGTGCCATACATTGCTACTTTGCTTACCTTACTTATTAGTATCGCGCCTAGTTATACCAAGCAAGGTAAGTTGAATGCAGAACAGCTAGACGAATAGATATGTAGATTGGGTTGCCGCGTTTTGGCAACCCAACACATTTAACTCGACTTACACACTTTTGTAAAAAGCCATACAGGGAACACATCCATGAGAAAAATTTTCATTATCGCCATTGCATTCCTACCTTTTGTTATTGCCCACGCAGAAAATACACCAAAACTAGATTCTGAAAAAACGACAGTTTCAGAAGTAACCAAGCCTCAGACTGAAACAGCAAAAAGAAGATAAAGCCGCTGAAAAACCTAAAGTGGCAAAAGAAAATAAGCCTAAAAAACAAAAAATGGGTAAAGCTGGCGGTAAAGGCGGCTAAGATTAAGATAATATGTAGGTTGGATGCGGTTTTTTAGCAACCCAAATACATTCGCAGGTTTTGTTGAGCTGCTCGCCAGCTCAACCGACTCAGTTATAAAAGTTAGTGTCCACGAAAAGGACGAAAAAAGTAGGATGGATAGAGGCGATAGCCGAAACCCATCATTAATCTGTAATGTGATGGGTTTCGCGTTGCTCTACCCATCCTACACGCTAGAGGTATTCCCCCTATGGCATTTTTACAAGTGTACTTTAACGGTGAGCTGAAATTTACCGCACCTTTGCAATTAACTGTAACCCGCATTGGTAGAGCCCTCGATAACGATGTAGTTATCAACAACAGAGGCGTATCTGGACACCATGCAAGCATCGTGCAAGAAGGGAATGATTTTTTTATCACGGATAATAACAGCACCAATGGCGTATTTTTAAATGGTCGCCGCATTTCTCAAGGGCAACTGGTTTATGGCGATGAAATCGGTATCTTTAAACATAAATTGAAGTTTATCGCGGTCGATTTATCCACTGGCTCAGCTACGCCTAATCCAAATGCTATCATCGAAGACCAAACTGTGATGCTTAATAGCTTACAATTAAAGGCGATGCTACAGCAACAACAGGCTAAAACGCCCTACTTGGTGCAAACTGGTGGAACTAATCATGGTCAGCGATGGGCATTATCGACACAAAATTTCAACATTGGCAAACGTAGTGATTGTGATCTGTACATAAGCGGCTGGTTCGCACCAAAACTAAGTGCGATTATTACCCGCCAGAGTGATGGCTATTACTTGATCCCCGAAAAACGTGGCAAAGTTCATCTTAATAACAAGCTGATTAGCGGACGTGTCAAATTACAAAACAACGATAATCTGCAAGTACGCGGCATAGACTTAACGTTTTATCAACCAACGACTGCCTAGCAGATGAGTTTTTGCGTTGCTCTATCCGTTCTACTCGCTAAATATCGTAAACAGGTATCGACTAAACAATAAGACACAAGACATGGATTTAGACGAAAATACATTTAAGTTTCCAGTAATTGCAAATTTACCCAAGTTGCTCGAGGTTTGTATTGATCACTTGAATGATGCCATCGTGATTACCGAAGCAGAGCCCATTAATAATCCAGGTCCAAGAATCGTTTGGGCTAATAGAGTTTTTTATGAACGCAATGGTTACAGTCCCGATGAAATTATCGGTCAATCACCGCGTATTCTTCAAGGACCCGAATCAGACCGAGCAGCAATAAAAAGAATTCGTGTTGCCCTTGAAAAGTGGCAGTCGATTCGTGTCGAAGTTCTAAATTATCGCAAAGATCGTTCTACTTATTGGAACGAACTTGAAATTGTTCCTGTAGCCAATGAAAAAGGCTGGTATACACATTGGGTTTCTGTGCAACGCGATATTACCGAGCGTAAGCTCATCGAAAAGCAATTACATCAACTTGCATTCTATGACCCGCTCACTAAACTACCTAATCGCCGTTTACTTAATGATCGCTTAAGCCAAGCCATAGCTTCTAGCAAACGTAGTGGTTACTATGGTGCATTGATGTTTTTAGATATGGATAACTTCAAGCAATTAAATGACTCGTATGGACATGAATTGGGGGATATATTATTAGTGGAAGTGGCGAACCGACTGACAGACTGTGTGCGTGAAATCGATACCATCGCTCGTTTTGGCGGTGATGAATTTGTGATTGTGCTTTATGAGTTAGACGTAAATAAAGATGAAGCAAAAATACGCGCCGCCATTGTTGCTGAGAAAGTCCGCGCCACACTGGCTCAGCCGTATTTACTGACGTTACACTCAGAAGAGATTATTGAGCATCATTGCGCGGCAAGTATTGGTGTGAACTTGTTTATCGGTGATGAAATTAGTGAAAGCGACATTCTTAAGTGGGCGGATACTGCGATGTATCAAGCCAAAGAAGCAGGGCGTAATTTGATTCGGTTTTATGATGGGAAAGCTTGAGCTAAACACGGTAAATTTCGCTATATAGCGCGGTAGGTTGGGGGTGAGGTACGAACCCCAACAAAACACGACTTAATAAAATGTTGGGTTTCGTACCTCAACCCAACCTACGAGAGATGCCATGACCCTAATACGCCAAGAAGACTTCATCCAAAGCATCGCTGATGCGCTCCAATATATTTCCTATTACCACCCGTTAGACTTCATTCAAGCTCTTAATACGGCTTACCAAAAAGAACAAAGCCCTGCCGCTAAAGATGCAATCGCGCAAATTTTAATCAATTCCCGCTTATGTGCCGAAGGGCATAGACCGATTTGCCAAGACACGGGCATCGTGGTGGTGTTTTTAAAAATCGGCATGAACGTACAGTGGGCAAGCGAGTTGAGTATTAGCGATATGGTTAATGAAGGCGTAAGACGCGCCTATAGTCATCCTGATAATGTGCTTCGCGCTTCGGTGTTATCAGACCCTGCGGGTAAACGCATCAATACAGGCGACAATACCCCCGCCATTGTTCATACTGAATTAGTATTAGGCGATACCGTAGAAGTAGAAATCGCGGCAAAAGGCGGCGGATCAGAAGCTAAATCAAAATTCGTCATGCTTAATCCCTCTGATAGCATTGTCGATTGGGTATTAAAAACCGTCCCCACTATGGGCGCGGGTTGGTGTCCACCTGGGATTTTAGGTATCGGCATCGGCGGCACCGCAGAAAAAGCTATGTTGCTGGCAAAACAAGCCTGTATGGAATCCATAGACATACAAGAATTGATTGCCAGAGGTGCTAACAACGCCCTAGAAGAACTACGTTTAGAGTTATACGACAAAGTCAACGCATTAGGTATCGGCGCACAAGGGCTAGGCGGACTCACCACGGTGCTGGATATTAAAATCAAAGATTATCCGACTCACGCGGCAAATAAACCTGTGGCGATTATTCCCAACTGTGCGGCAACACGGCACACTCATTTTGTGCTTGATGGTTCAGGAGCAGCAGAATTTACCCCACCGCGTTTAGAAGATTGGCCCAAGATCACTTGGGAAGCAGGGGCAAGTGCGCGGCGTGTTAATCTCGACACTGTGACCAAAGAAGAAATGGCGACATGGAAACTGGGCGAAACCCTGTTACTCAGCGGCACAATGCTGACAGGGCGTGATGCTGCGCATAAACGTTTGTGTGATTTAATCGAACGTGGCGAATCACTGCCTGTGGATTTTACCAATAAATTTATTTACTACGTTGGTCCCGTTGATCCTGTCCGTGATGAAATCGTTGGTCCCGCAGGGCCGACTACAGCCACCCGCATGGATAAATTCACTGAAACCATGCTGGCTAAAACAGGGCTAATCGGTATGATAGGAAAATCTGAACGTGGTGCAGAAGCCATTGCCGCGATAAAAAAACACCAAGCCATTTATTTAATGGCAGTCGGTGGCGCGGCATATCTGGTTTCAAAAGCCATTCGTAAATCCCGCATCGTCGCGTTTGCTGATTTAGGCATGGAAGCGATACATGAATTTGTTATTGAGGATATGCCTGTCACCGTTGCTGTTGACACCAACGGTGAATCAGTTCATTTGATTGCTCCAAAAATCTGGCAACAAAAAATCGGTAAAATTCCTGTGACTGTGGAAATATAAAAAACGTGCAAGCAGAGTTTACACGCCTTACATTACCCATGACAGACTTAGGAATTTGACCCATTGCAACATCCTCGATTAATAAAAAATAATTTTGACTTATTACGCCTATTGTTTGCTGGAACAGTTTGCATTGTTCATAGTTACGATCTTTCGGGTTTTCAACAACTTAGTGTACTTGCTAATGTTTTGTCGTCCGCTGTGGCAGTGAAGGCTTTTTTTATCGTCAGTGGTTTTCTTATTTTCATGAGCTTTGAACGGTCTTTATCTTTTAGCTCATACCTTAAAAAGCGTGTCCTGCGTATCTACCCTGCTTATTTCACTGTAGTGATGCTTTGTGCTGTCGGTTTAGTCGCGGTAAGTAATAATATTAGCGACTATTTTTCATTACTATGGGTCAAATATGTTATTGCAAATCTCAGCTTTTTGAATTTTTTACAGCCAACACTTTCTGGTGTATTTGAATCCAACAAACTCCCAACTGTGAACGGTGCGCTATGGACGCTCAAAATTGAGGCAATGTTTTACCTCACTGTTCCACTGTTAGTATTGTTGTTTCGCCGATTTGGTCATTTTACAATGCTTGTACTGGTTTATTGTTTATCTATTGCTTATGCACAATTATTAACCGTTATTGCTGAACGCACTGGTTCTGGCGTGTATGTAGAACTTGCCCGCCAATTACCAGCACAACTTTGTTACTTTATGGCAGGGGCGTTCTGTTATTATTTTCTACCATTATTTGAACGCCGAGTGGGTTATTTTTTAGCTTTCGCTGTGCCGATTCTTGTCATTAATCGGATGGTTTATCCACTTCCTCTTTTTGAACCTTTCGCTTTAGCTAGCGTGGTGATTTTTTTTGGGCTATTTTTGTATGTAGGAAATTTTGGAAAGTATGGGGATTTTTCCTACGGTTTTTACATTTTGCACTTTCCTACCATTCAACTTATTTTGCATTTTGGCTGGTTTCAACAAAGCCCTTGGTATTTTTTGATAACGGTTATTTTCATAACAAGCGTTGGTGCAGTTGCAATGTGGCATTTGGTTGAAAAGCGATTTCTGCGCCGCAACAGTCATTATATTGTTACCACATCAAGCTCTGGTGAAAATTGATTATGTTAATCATCGACCAAAAACTCTAATTCATAGCCTGTAAATTTACGAATATTCAACACGCCAGTGTCCAATAATAAATACTGCCCTTTTATACCTTGCAACACGCCTGAGACTTCACTCTGTTGGTCAAAGTTAAATGATTTTAGTTTGTTGGGATAATGCTCTATCGGAAACTGTATTTCGACTATCTGCTCATTGGATAACAGTTCCATCGCGTCAGGGGCGAATTGTTGGCGAATCTGCGTTAGTTCTGCCTCACACAATGCCAGTAATGAATCACGTTGTGCGACTAAATCGATAAATTCAGGCTGGGCTTTCAGCATTTTTTGCCAACTGGTTTTATCGCTAACGTGTTTAGCCAGTACCACTTCAATCAACCCTGCCAGATAACGTGAAGTAACTCTAAAAATAGGTAATGCTTGCACCGCGCCTTGATCTATCCAACGAGTTGGGATTTGTGTTTGTCGTGTTATGCCGACTTTAATACCGCTGGAGTTGGCGAGATAAACAAGGTGGGGTTGAAAACAAAAAGCTTCACCCCACAATGGTTCTCGGCAAGTACCGTGTGCATAGTGACAGGTTTCAGGTTTCAAAATACACAAATCACATTGGGCTAGTTTAATAAAACAAGGATAGCAATAGCCTTGATTAAAGGTTTTTTTAATTGCTTTATGGCAATGCACACAAGCAATATGCCCTGTAAAGCGTAGTTTGATGGTTTTACCTAAGTATGGATTAAGATCGATACTTTCATCGTTTAACACTAATTGATACTGAACAGGGCTGCTCAGTTGAGTGCGCATTTTTTCGGTGATTCCTTGCATATCGGGTATTCCTCTCAAGTTTAACGACTAACAACTGGTATAATGCCGCCATTCTATCATTCACTAAAGAGACTGTTATGCCGCAAATACGAGTTTCGTCTGGACGAGACGTACCAATGGACATTAATGTTGTTATTGAAATTCCTGCATTTAGTTATCCCGTTAAATATGAAATGGACAAAGACACAGGCGCGTTGACCGTTGACCGCTTTATGGGAACCGCTATGCAATACCCAACCAATTACGGTTATATTCCGCATAGCCTGTCAGGTGATGGTGATCCTGTTGATGTATTAGTGCTGACTCCAGACCCCGTATTAGGTGGTTGTGTGGTACGTTGCCGTCCTATCGGAATGTTGAAAATGGTTGATGAAGCGGGAGTAGATAATAAGGTGTTAGCCGTCCCTGTCACGCAACTGACTTCAGCGTTTGACCGAATAGAAACCTATCAAAATATTTCTGAAGGTCGTTTGGCTAAAATCTCCCATTTCTTTGAGCATTACAAAGACCTAGAAAAAGGTAAATGGGTGAAAGTTGAAGGTTGGTGTGGATTAGACGAAGCCTGTGAAGAAATCCTTTCTAGTATTGCCCGTTATGATGCCTTAGAGCATAAACCCGCATTTTAAAGTGTAGGGTACGCAATGCGTACCCCACTGGTTTTTAGAGGTTAGTGTGAGCAAGACGCAAATTTTGAGTGATAGGTCACTACAATTATTGAAAGCATTGGTTGAACGATATATCAGTGACGGTCAACCCGTTGGCTCAAAAATCTTAGCAAAAGATTCAGAGCTGAATTTGAGTCCTGCCACTATTCGTAATGTCATGGCTGATTTGGAGCAGCAAGGACTTATTCATTCCCCACATACCTCAGCAGGGCGCGTACCAACCGTGAAAGGTTATCGGCTATTCGTCGATAATTTATTGACTGTTAAAGCACTAAACTCTCAAGAATTAAACCGTTTACATGAAGGCTTGTCAGCCGATGATAATGCGGATGTCATTGGTGCAGCATCACGCTTACTAGCGGACTTAACGCAAATGGCTGGCGTTGTTACCCTACCGCGTAGAGACTCAGTGTGCTTGCGCCATATCGAGTTTTTACCCTTATCCCATACCCGCGTATTAGTGATTTTTGTCACTAATGAACAAGAAGTACATAACAAAATTATTCATACCGATAAAGTTTTCAGTGCGGCTGAATTACAACAAGCTGCCAATTATATCAATTCCATTTACTGCGGTTTTAGCTTGATGTCGGTACGCGAGGCGGTTTTTAAAGAACTGCAAGATGCTCAAGAACGCATGAATCAAGGAATGCTTGATGCTATCAACATAGCGCGATTGGCATTTCATCAAAACCCAGAAAAAGACGATTATGTGCTAACAGGCGAAACCAATTTAATGGACTTTTCGGAATTGTCGGATAGAGAGCATTTAAAAACCCTGTTTGAAGCCTTTAGCCAAAAACAAGGCGTGATCCACTTGCTAGATCACTGCATGAAAGCTGACGGTGTGCAGATTTTTATCGGTAAAGAATCAGGTTATCATGCTTTTGATCAATGTAGCTTAGTCACTTCCTCCTATTCAATTAGTGACGAAGTGGTGGGTGTATTAGGAGTGATTGGACCTACCCGTATGGCGTATCAAAAAATTATTCCCTTTGTGGATGTCACGGCAAAATTATTGGGCGTAGCCTTGAATCCTAAACAGTCATTGTAAAATTAGCGAGTCTAATGCCCCCGCACAATCCTGTCTTACCTCAGTTCAAAGCAATCAATGCCGTGAAATGTAAAAATATTGACGAGCGTTAATCGAAAAATAGAGTGGTAAATCTGATGAGTTTAAAAATGATCAAGCCTTCCAGCTTACTAAAGCCTTATGTCATCGCCTTTTGGGATTATGAAAATTTATTTGCGGGCGATAACGTGGCACTTTCGATTCTGCCCGACACGGCAACTTATTTATGTTTTCTGTATGCCGATTTACTCACCACCGCACACAAACAACAAACCTTTACAACCCGCAGCGGATTGGCTGGATTTCAAAGTTTTCGCAGTGATTTAGGCGGATTGGGAAATGTCTCTGGCGTGTCGGCTCGCCTCACGCCTTGGGGCTTAAATGTATTTTGTCGCGGCATTGTTGGGGATTGCGCTGAACGGCGCGTGGATTGTCGCGATATTTTTCCCAAATATTCGATAGAAAAAATTGAAGATAATTTAGCTCTCAAAAAAAATGCAGAGGAGCGTGTCCAATGCGTTGAGCAGTTTTTGCTTTCCATTTTGAATCGCAGCCATGAAGATTTATTGATTCAAACTGCCTGTCAGGAACTCAATCTCTCTAACGGAACTGACTCAATTACGCAGCTTGCGCAAAAGTTGGGTTTAAGCAAACGCACGCTGGAACGCCGCTTTCAACTTCATATCGGCACAACACCTAAAAAATATGCGCGGATAGTCCGACTGCGGAACGCGCTATTCCAACGGCAAACGCTCTCCAGTTGGGCGGATGTTGCCTATGTCACAGGTTACTACGATCAAAGTCATTTGATTAACGACTTCCAAGAGCTTTATGGTTTGTCACCTGACACACTTTATCCGCAAATTGAAACCTCAAAAACCATTCAATTTTCTGGTTTGTTGAATTTAGCCAACGTCACGCAGTAAGTAAGCTGGAGTCAAAACTCATGGGTTTTGATTCCTTCGCCATCTGTCGCTTTTTTCCAATACAAACCTGTGTTGGCGGTGCTAAATTAGACTGCACACATCATGAAACCTAACGAGGAGAAAAGCCATGACCCATAAACAACCCATTACCAAAAAACTGAACGTTCCCGCAGACATAGTTTGGCAAGCCATCCGCAACATAGGCAGGCTTGATGTCTGGTTTCCCATCATTGAAAGCTGTCGTGTAGAAGGCGAAGGGCAAGGTGCGTCGCGCTATATGACGATAGCCAATGGCGGTGGCGACATAAAAGACACTATTGAAGAAATTGATGATGCCAACAGACGCTTGGTTTATCTACGCCCCGTCTCACCTTTTCCTGTGAGCTATTACCAAGGCACAGTCGAAGTATTCACTTCTTATGATGGCTTAGGCATTGTGGTCTGGACAATTGAGTTTGAATCCAAACCTGAAGACGCGGCATCGGTTGCGGAATTAGTCCATGACGCTATCAGCGCGGGACTTGACGGCATGGAAAAAGACCTACAACGGCTTGGAGCATCGCGATGCTAAAACATTGCAAAACTTTTTTGCTGTTATCGCTGTTTTTTTCTAGCAGCGTTTTTGCCAGTCAACGAATTGCGGTGCTGGATTTTGAACTCAATGATTTAACGGAATTGCCCAACATACCCGCTGAATTAGCCCGCACTGCCTCCTTTAAACCCTTGCTGGAAAAGGATTTGCAACAAATCGGTGATTACGAAATTGTTTCTATCAGTCCCAAGGATCAAAAAAATGCGAATGCTGGAGTCGAATATCTTTTGCAACATGATGATAGTAGCGCGGATTTAGGGCAAAAGTTTAACGCCGATTGGATTATTGTAACCAAACACAGAAAACCGAGTTTCTTGTATTCGCATCTAATTGTGAATGTGATTGATGTGAAAAAACGGCAACGGATTGGAAATCTAATGGTTGAATTGAAAGGCTCTGCTGAAAAAGTCAGCCAAAAATCCGTGCATTCACTGGCAGAAAAAATCCATACCTTGATAACTCACTTTAATCAGTAAATAAAAAGACTCATATCGTGTTTTGAGGACATGATAAAATTTGCGTCTCCTTCATGAGACCACGACTTCAATAGTTAATCGATGAAAGCAAAGCTACCCTACAATCAGAAAGTTACGTTGGAAAAGTGGATGCAATTGCCCGTTTTTTGACTCTAATAAAATCTGCAAGCGAGGTAAAAATGACCGCCATCAAGGCTGTCAACGCACTCAATGCAATTGTGTGCAAAGCATTTTGATGATTTGACGGGAATAATTTTCTCAGGTCTTCATCAATCGAATACTGTATGGATAAGTGTGTGTAACTTCTTGGCTTGAATGTGTCGAACGCCCAAATCGCCCAAGAGCTGGATTTATGTGCCAGTGATAGCCAGCGAATGGCAGAGCAGCTACGACAAGCAGTCGTTATGCCCCCCCTCCCCTGTACAGTTGGCAGGCGAGGTTGAATGCGATGAAGTGGCAAATTTAGTGCAAATTATGGTTAATTTTATATTCGATTGCGCTATATCCTCGTAAATGCTTTATCATTAGCCCCCTAATCAACGACTCTAGTTGTTAATGAAATTACATGACGAAAAACTCCGCGCCTTAGGTCTAGCGGTTATCCAAGTGGAAACACAGGCTATTGCTGCCTTAGCTGAGCAGATCAATGATAGTTTTGTCCTTGCTTGTAAATTAATGTTTGCCTGTAAAGGACGTGTAGTCGTCACAGGGATGGGGAAATCTGGGCATATTGCGGGTAAAATTGCGGCTACTTTAGCCAGTACGGGAACGCCCGCGTTTTTTGTGCATTCGGGTGAAGCCAGTCACGGTGATCTAGGAATGATTACCGCGCAAGATGTGGTATTGGCATTATCCAATTCGGGCGAAACCGAAGAGGTGATTACCATCTTACCGATTATTAAACGCCTAGGTGTACCGCTAATTGCAATGACAGGTAATCCTGTGTCAACGTTGGCGAAGTTTGCCACTACGCATATTAATGTCGCTGTTGAGCAAGAGGCGTGTCCTTTGGGGCTTGCGCCTACTTCCAGCACCACGGCGGCGTTAGTGATGGGTGATGCGTTGGCGGTGTCTTTACTGGAAGCCAGAGGCTTTACCCGCGACGATTTCGCGTTATCACATCCAGGTGGTAGCTTAGGTAAACGGCTATTATTGAGGGTGAGTGATGTGATGCACGTTGATGAGCAAATACCGTCTGTGTTGGAGTCTTCCTTTATCAGCGACGCATTGCTGGAAATGACGGAAAAAAAATTGGGCATGACGGCTATTGTCAATGAGCAAGGACTAATCCGTGGTATTTTTACTGATGGCGATTTACGCCGTATGCTATCGAAAAATCTCGACATTCATAGTACGCCTATCACCGAGGTCATGACTGCACATTGTGCGGTTATTACTGCGGATATTTTGGCAGCTGAAGCCATGCAAATTATGGAACAGAAAAAAATTAATGCCTTAATCGTGGTCAATGACCAGCAACAAGCAATAGGGGCGTTAAATATGCACGATTTGATACGCGCAGGTATTGTGTAATGCTAGCCATGAAAAAAATTATCGAAAAAGCCAAAAAACTGAAATTATTGATTTTGGATGTTGATGGCGTATTAACTGATGGTAAGCTATTCTTTGATAACGATGGTAATGAGTACAAGGCTTTTCATGCCCGTGATGGGCATGGTATTAAGCTGCTACGGCAAAGTGGTGTTGAGGTTGCGGTGATTTCTGGACGAAAATCCAATTCAGTCGCGCTACGCATGAAAAATTTAGGCATTGAGTATGTTTATCAAGGTCATGAAAATAAAATTTCAGCTTTTAATGAGATTATTGAGAAAATAGGTATTACCCCAGAACAAGCGGCTCATGTCGGCGATGATTTATTGGATTTACCGTTGATGATTAGAGTAGGTTTATCAATTGCAGTGCAGGATGCCAATTTCGCCGTCAAACAACGGGCTGATTGGTGTACCGATTTATCAGGTGGCTGTGGTGCAGTGCGGGAAGTCTGCGATTTGATTATGCAGGCGCAAGGTAATTTTGATGACATAGTGGGCAGTTATCTAAAATGAAGTTAAAGGACAATAAATTTTATCTGGCTATCACCGCTGTTGCTATCATGAGCTGGTTGCTGGTTGATTTGTTAGACAATGATGAAGATCAGCAAGGAGCGGTTATCGCGCACAGTGCTGATTATTTCAGTACTACTTATACCAAGTTTGAAATGGATGAGTTTGGCAAGCTAACTAAAAAATTGGTTGCCGACCATGTCATACATTACCCTGATGACGGCACGTCGCACTCGGTTAACCCTGTGATGTATTTTTATAATGACAAAACTCCGCCGTGGGTGATTAACGCACAAGCGGGGGTATTGTCTGGCGATGGTAAAGACTTGTTATTAAATGGCAAATCTGTTGTTCACAGAGCCAAGTCAGAAAAAGCAAGGGAGCTTATCATTAATACCTCTAATCTACGAGTAAAGCCAGAAACAAGTTATGCAGAAACCGATGAATGGGCTGAGTTATTGAGCCCACCCAATGTTACTACGGGTATCGGCATGAAATTAGTTTTTGTAGCACCTATTCATCTGGAGTTACTGGCAAATGTGAAAGGAAAATATGAAACAAATTAATAAATACTGTTTGATACTGTTGCTAGGATTTTATAGCGCGGGGGCTTTCGCCTTAGACAGCGATAAAGACCAGCCGATAAATATTGATTCCAATACGGCTACTTACGATGATGCGGCTGCTACCAGTATTTACACGGGTAAAGTGGTCTCCATTCAGGGTAGTTTGCGGGTAGAATCCGATAAATTAGTGGTCTACTTTAAAGATGGCGAAGCAGAAAAGTTGGTATTTACAGGCAAACGAGCAAAGTTTAGACAAACACCTAAAGAAGGTGACGAGGATATAACGGGCGAAGCGTTGACAGGTGAATACTACCCTAAAAAAAATCTGCTAGTGCTGATTGATGAGGCAACTGTTTGGCAAGGCAACGGTACTTATTCAAGTAAACTGATTGAATACGATAGCAGAAACTCAGTGGTTAAAGCGGGTGAAACCGCTTCTGATGACAAGCGTGTCCATGTAACTTTGCAACCTAAATCGAAAGAAAAAAAGACGCAATGACCCTACTTGCAGCCACTAACATCATAAAATCCTATAATAATCGCAATGTTGTTAACGGTGTTTCTTTACAGGTTCATACGGGGGAAGTCGTTGGTTTACTAGGGCCTAATGGTGCAGGTAAAACCACCAGTTTTTATATGATGGTCGGACTGGTTAAGGCAGATGAAGGTAAAATTACCCTCGATGATCAGGATATAACCCATCATCCCATGCACTTAAGAGCGCGGTTAGGTGTTGGCTATTTACCGCAAGAGCCTTCAATATTTCGTAAACTCAGTGTTGCGGATAATTTACGCGCCGTGTTACAAATCCGCTCCGATTTAATTCGTGGGCAAATGGAGCTAGTCATTGAAGAGTTGCTAGAAGAGTTTCATATTCCCCATTTGCGCAATCAACAAGCTTCGAGTTTGTCGGGTGGTGAACGGCGGCGACTAGAAATTGCCAGAGCCTTGGCAACTAATCCGCAATTTATTCTATTGGATGAACCGTTTGCGGGTGTTGACCCCATCTCAGTAGACGATATTAAAAAAATTATCACGCAATTAAAAGATCGCGGTATTGGGGTACTAATTACCGAACATAACGTCAGAGAAACCTTAGATATTTGTGATCGTGCTTACATCCTTAACCAAGGACAGGTTATTGCAGAAGGTGGTAAGGAAGAAATTGTTGCCAATAAGCAAGTACGCAAAGTTTACCTAGGTAATAACTTTAGTCTTTAATGTGCTAATAAATATAACAGTAGAATGAAGCAATCCTTAAATCTTCGCTTAGGTCAGCAACTGTCGTTAACGCCACAGTTGCAACAGTCACTCAAATTATTGCAAATGTCCACCCTAGACTTGCAACAAGAAATCCAGCAAGCACTTGAATCCAACATGATGCTGGAAATTGAAGAAGACCGTCACGAGCCACTTTTTGACCCAAGTTTCGATAAAAGAATTGAAAATACCGATTCACAAACCAGTGAAGGTTCACAAACCGATATTCCAGACGAATTACCGATTGATTCTTCATGGGAAGATGTTTATGAAAATACCACGGTATCGGCGGGTAATACCAACGATTCGTTCGATTTTGAACCGCAAAATTCTAAATCATCAACCTTGTCAGATCATTTGCTATGGCAATTGGAATTTTCACATTTTTCAGAACGTGATCTCGCCATTGCTATCACTTTGATTGATTCTATTGATGCCGACGGCTATTTGCGTGACTCGCTTGACGATATTTTTCAAGGTTTGCAAAATCAATTAGACGATCTTGATTTTGATGAAGTTATTGCTGTGCTGCATCGCATTCAAAGCTTTGATCCCGCAGGTGTAGGGGCGGAGAATTTGAGCGATTGTTTACGATTACAGCTACAATCTTTGCCAGATAACACCCCTTATAAAACCGAAGCCTTGGCAATAGTGTCAAATTACTTGGATATGCTGGCTACCCATAACCAAGAAAAACTCATGCGTGAATTACAACTAACCGAGCAGCAGTTAGCACAAGTGATTGTATTAATCAGAACCTTAGACCCTAAGCCAGGTGCTAAAATACAAGTGACGGATTGTGAATATGTCGTCCCCGATGTTTATGTGGCAAAACAAAGCGGTCAGTGGCAGGTTAGTCTTAATCGAGATGTTGCACCAAAATTGCGTGTTAATCCCTTTTATTCAACCCTTATTAAAAGAGCTGACAACAGCGTGGATAACACCTCTATGAAAAACCATTTGCAAGAAGCTAAGTGGTTTATCAAAAGTTTGCATAACCGTAACGATACTTTATTGAGAGTTGCCCGTTGTATCGTGGAAAAACAAACTGGCTTTCTTGAACATGGCTCAGTTGCCATGCGCCCTATGATTCTTAAAGATATCGCGGAAGAATTGGGTCTACATGAATCGACCATATCCAGAGTGACTACCCAAAAATATATGCACACGCCTAATGGTATTGTTGAGTTTAAACACTTTTTTTCTAGTCATGTATCAACCGAATCAGGTGGCGAATGTTCATCAACAGCTATTCGTGCGTTTATTAAAGAATTAATTAGCACAGAAAATTTAGCAAAACCGCTAAGTGATGACAAAATAGCCACCCTATTAAAAGAAAAAGGCATTAATGTTGCCAGAAGAACCGTTGCCAAGTACCGTGAGGCAATGTCTATTTCACCATCCAGTCAGAGAAAGCGCGTGTTATGACGCGAACTGAAGTTCCATCCATTATTTTTATTAAAACAAGGAGTATTCCATGCAAGTTATAGTAACAGGTCATCATCTTGAAGTAACCGACGCATTAAAAGCACATGTTGACGACAAATTCGCTAAATTAGCGCGTCATTTTGATAAAGTTACCGATGTACACGTTATTTTAAGCGTAGAAAAATTAGTCCAAAAAGCGGAAGCGACACTGCAACTCAGTGGTGCGAAATTATTTGCCGAAGATCATCAAGAAAATATGTACGCGGCTATCGATGCAATGGTTGACAAGCTAGATCGTCAAATCACCAAACACAAAGAAAAACATAATCAGCATTAATAAAAAGCACGGTAGGGTGGGCAAGTTTTTTTGCCCACCGTTTACGATGCACACGATAAAGCTGTTTATCCACCCTACACAACTACAGTTATGAAACTACTCATCGTTAGTGCGTTATCAGGTGCGGGTAAAAGTACCGCATTAGATACGTTGGAAGATTGTGGCTATTATTGTATCGATAATCTGCCTGTCACTTTGCTGGAAGATTTTATCGGTCATGTCATGCTGGCAGATGAAAAAATCTATGAAAAAACCGCTATTGGCATTGATGCTCGCAATAAAAACGAAAGTCTGAGCAATTTTTCCGACAGTTTGGCGTTCATCCGCAGTAAAGGTATAAACTGTGAAATTATTTTTTTACACGCCGAAGAAGCGACTTTATTAAAGCGTTATAGCGAAACACGCAGAAGACACCCGCTGACATCTGCTAATATTCCCTTAAAAGATGCCTTGCGACTCGAAAAGGCAATGCTAGAACCTATTGCAAGACACGCAAATGTCGTTATAGATACCAGCAAAACCCATTACCATCAATTACGCGAATTGATTAGATCTCAGGTTGATGAGCGTGATTTCAAGCATATTTCTTTACAATTTCAATCATTTGGCTTTAAAAATGGCGTTCCGCTGGATGCTGATTTTGTGTTTGATGCCCGCAGCTTACCTAATCCTTATTGGATACCAGAATTGCGTGCCTTAACAGGAAAAGATCAGCCTGTCATAGACTTTCTCAAAAACCAAGCCTTAGTCACCGAGTTTTTCCAAGATATTACGGGCTTTTTTGATCGCTGGATACCACGTTTTGATGCCGAAGGGCGCAGTTATTTAACGGTCGCTATCGGCTGTACGGGTGGGCAACACCGTTCAGTTTATCTTGCTGATTCTTTAAGTGAGCGGTTCAAATCAACGCCCTTACTTAATGTCATTGTTCGCCACCGAGAATTAAATTAACCATTAATTAAACTTTTTTATGGCTTATATAAAGTTGTATTGCCCGCAACAACCGCGTAGCAATCACGCAACAAAAGGATCAAGCCAATGAATAAACTGCGCAAAACTTAATCATCCCCGCCTCCTCGCGTAACAAATTTTTTAAGCCCAACGCCAAGAAACTTTCATTTTTATCAAAAAACTTTCTACAATTGTCTTTAGTTTTCTTCGCTTCCTCATGAGTAGCCGTATAAGATGTTTGACTGAGTTCATGTAAACCCATTGCCAAATCAAAACTTAATAAAAAATCCTCTGTTTTACTGGCACAAACACCCATTGGTGTAGAAATAGCCGCTCTCATTAAATTAATAGGCGTTTTTGTTTTTATACTATCCAAATCCTTTTGCCTAACGCTATAAGTAAATAATTCATCATCAAAAAATAACGTCTCAGGATGCACAGAAAAGCGAAATAAATAATCCTGCTTATTTTCAATAATAAATTCGGTATTTTTAAATAAACTCGCTAAGGCGATTAACTCATTTTGTAATGACAAATCATTGACTTCTACCCAAGCAAAAGGCTGTAAACAAACTCCATCAACAAGACTAGAAAATTTAAAACCGCGATTATGTGCTGCTAATGCCAATAATAATCCAGCTTGTCTTTCAGTTAAAACTATAGCAAGCGGTTTTTCTTTACCCGAACTACCAACATATAACGGCTTATTCTGGCTTAATTTTATGGTGTATTTATCCCGATTTTCAAAATAATAACGATTAATGAAACTCTCTGGCAACGCCAATAAATCCGCTTTTAAATCAGCCGTGTTATCATAATCAGCAAGCAAAGCATTAATATAAAGTAATTTACCATCATTACTTTGTTTCTTAATGACCTCATCTACAGAAAACCAAAATAAGAAACGATCATTATTTTTAACCTGCTGTATTAAGAAAAAATAACCCTCTAGGGTTAAATTAATCTGAAAAAGAGAAAGATAATATTCCGTTAGCGCGTGATTAGGTGCAGAGCCTTCAAGCTGTTTATAAGGTTTTAATTCACGCCAACAACTAAAATTATAATGGGTTTCATAAATCAACCCCGCCTCTTCAAATAATTCCCGTTGCAAGGTTTTAAATAAGGCAGGTTTAATCGCATCCACTTGATTAGACTGCAATAACGGTAAACACTGCTTTTTATCCGCTAAATCCATATCAGTCTGATTTAACCGCCCACCGATTAAAACATAATCCCCTGATTTTTTATCATGACGTTTTTTATCTTCACGTTGATGAAACAAAATTAAATTATCCAGTTTAATAATAGACCAAGCTACATAAATATAACGAATCGGCTGAGCATTGGCACTGGTATGATACATAACACGGTTAGATTCAATCATGTGTAATACATCACGCTGTTGATCTTTTTTAGTACGATCAATACCTTGCGTATTCCAAAAATTAGCCTCAAAGAACCGCGATTCATTATCACTCATTGCCGTTAATACCGACATCGCCATTAACTGCGCTGGAAAAGAAATAAAACACCATTCGCCTTTAGCTAAATACTCAGCGTTAAACACCGCTAAACTATTCAACAGATTTTCTAATAAACCAACTGTATTTTCAGCCACAATATAATCAATGCCCTGTTGCGTACAAAGTGTGTTAATTAACAACTCACGCGGCACACTGTAAAAAGCTCCTTCTTCTTCGGCATAGCGGGGTAAATGAGCGATAATATTTTTAATCTGTGCTGTTATGTTATTTTTTTCTATCTCTTGCTTTATCGTAGACACTGTTATTTTCCCTTTTACCCACCGCAATAATAAAAACAATTATTTCTTTATTATCCACTTCATACACAAGCCGATAAGCTGTTATCTAATTTATCCCATTCTTTTTTTGCACTAGGCAGAAACTTTAATTTATAAGTCATCAAGCGAAACTTCGATTGCCAAGTGTTTTTCGGCTTGTCGTTCTTTAACTATTTGACCTAATTCATAATTCTCTAGTGTTTCCAAAAGTTGTTCGTAAACATCAGCAGGAACAAGATACGCAGTGGGTAAATTATGATTAATAATAGCGATAGCCTCACCTTGTGCTTGATGATACCTGAATACTTAAAAAGTTGATTCTGTGGCTTTTAGTTCTATGAAAAACTACGGTTATAAATATGTCGTGCGACTACTCAAACTTTATCGGCAAATTATCAAAAAGAGTCGAGTTGGGTATTTTTCCTGACAGCTTATAAATTTCTACGTTGCCATTGTGATTGCAAATCCACACTTCTTTCGCGCCTTGTTGCAGATAAAGGTTAATTTTTTCAGTGATTTCCTGTTTTGAATTGGCGGGCGATAAAATCTCCACACATAATTCAGGTGCAGATTGATAAGGTGTTGCCAAACCATTTTTTGAAAAAAAATCATTTGATCCCCAAGCTACATCGGCGACTTTTACCCCTTTGGGTGTATCAATTGAACATTCGGTGATGACTTTTCCTGTTTTGTTGCTGCGTAAAAAAAAGGCGATTTCAACCTGTAAAAATCCATGTTGATTGGAAGCGGGTGACATCACAATTTGTCCGTATTCATTGAGTTCGATTTTGTAAGGTAAATTGCTTAAGCTTTTGTCGTTTAACACGTCTGACCATTGCATTTTTTATTCCTCGGCGTTTTTGCGGTTATAAATATGCCGTGCTAATGTCGGTAAAAAATCATCTGAATTGGCGGTCAAGTCTGCTAAATAGTTTTGTTGATTAGCCCAAAAAAGTTGAAACAAGAAGGCTTGATAATCATGATTTTTAGTCTTTCCTGTATTATGTAGGTAAATATCATTAATTTTCTCCGAAAAATAACGCTTTTCAAAATACGTTTTTTCCCTATTTACCAACTTTCCACATTTATCTATTTTTTCTATTAAAGGTATAGATTCTAAAATAGAATCAACGTTTATCTTAGAATCATTAATGCGCTCTTCTAATTCATCGTTATCAATGAAGTTAGCAGGGTTTTTTGATATACATTTTAATAAGATTTGCTCATAACTTTGTATTTCGACAGGCAACTTGAATATTGCCCGCATATTGACCAAAAATAAAAAAGCGATTATTTCGCTGTTTAATGGTTCAAGCAATTTTGCATGAGATACCCAGTTTCGTGTTTGTTTGGATAACCAAGCAAAAGTATGAATATCACTACCGTATTTTTCTCTTGGTAGCTCTTGTGGATCAATATTTTGTTCCCATTCATGAACCAAGGTTCTTAAAAATAACCGATATTCTTCATTAATTGCATCTGGTTTTCTTACTGGTAAAAATTGCGCCACAGTATCGAGATAGTTTTCAATATCAGTGGTCAATATTTCAATGACGGGGTTATTTTTCTTTGTACCTTTTACAAAACTTCTCAGTTGAATATTATCATCATTTTCTTTGATGAGTTTTTTCAGATATTTACAGCCTTCAATAATTCCACGTCTTAGAACTAAATAAGTGTTTTTCTCATGTTTTTCTAACCATTCATTAAGATGCTTGGTTACATTTAATCCTTTGTGAATTCCCTTCGGGGGACAAACAAGGGATTTTTTAAATGAGTCACAAAATCGGTTATAAGTGTCTTTTTCTTCGTTCTTGTGCAAGCCATCATAATAATTTTCGAGAGAATTGCACAAACCGTTTATATTATCTTCTTCAATAAATGACGCAATTTCTTTTCGTTTGTCTTCATTAAGACCTTTTTGTATTTCAGCAAAAATTTCATCGAATAACGAATCATCATCTTGTTCAGCGGCTTCGCGTAGCTCATCAACACGACTAATATTTTCATCAGCATTGCCTGTTAAAAATATAATTTGCTCTCTATCAAAACCCTGTTCTATTAATTGTAAAAATAAAAATACACCACTTTCTTTTAAAAATTCGGTTTCTGTTTTTCCAAAATAATTTGCAATTTTAGAGACCTCTTCGGTATGTGGTGTATTTTCTAAATCAATATCTAATATCACCAAATCATATTGATTTAAGTTTTTATCAATGGCATTCATGGCATCAATAAAATTTGTTTTTAAATCAGGCACTCTGCCACTAAACCAAGTTTGTTGTTTTTCTAGGATCAAAGTATCAGTATCCTCAACCCATAATATATTAAGCATGATTCGCCTCTATCATTTTTCTTTTTCTGGTTAAAATTGGTAAATCATCAATTAACAAGTCTTTGTTAAAAAACAAGGTAACTTGAAATTGATTATTTTGTTGTTGAACTAATAAACTTTGTTCTGGGTTTTCGGTGTCATTTAATTGTTTTAAATCTTCTTGAATACCATCTAAACCTTCGCCTGTTCCTAGCAGTGGGATTTTGTCTTTCACTGGATTTTTCCAGCTACAGGCTAAATAAGTTTTGTTGTTGATAACAGACTCATCAAAAACCAAGGTTAAAAATTCATCTTTATCGTGGTCTGCATATTTAAAGGCATTAAACAGTATTTCTGAAAAATAACCAAACAATAAGGCTTCGGCATGACTTACTGCAAGGATACACACTTTTTTCCATAGAGGGCTTATTTCTATTATTTGAATAGGACGCAGGTTTTCATTAATCCATGCTATAGGGCGTGATGATTTATTAAGTAATATATCATCTTCAAACTTCTGTTTTAAGGCATTAATATCTACGCCTTTTTTAGCCAAAATGTTATCACGAATGGTATTAAGACCTGCATAATGCTGATTAAGAAAACGCGCTGTTGCTCTGCTTGCCGCATAATCTAAAATATCTTCGATAGATTTAGTATTATCGGCATTATTGGGCAGTCGGCGACAACTTCTAATAAAATTGCGAAATTTTTCAGGGTCGTTATTTGTGTAGCGTTGGCGTAATAATTCGCCTTGTAATTTGATGATAATTTCTGAATGATACGCTTCATGCAGTAATAAGACATCTTTGCGACATTCAGGGTTATTTTTCCAGCGTTCAGCAACTTGATAAATAATATCTGGGAAAAAATTTCCTAAATTATGCGTAAAGTTTGATACTAATTTTTCCATCCTATTTTGCAATGATTCTTTTTGTTGAATTATTTCTTCTAGTTTATACTTGTATTCAATAAGCTCTATTTTTCTATCAGCCAAATCATAACATTCTTTTTTAATATTATCTTCATAACATGACTTATAAGAAAAATTTTGTTTGACTTTTTCAAAATGCTTAATTGATTCGTCAAATTCCTTTGATTTTTCGTAATGTAATCCAAGTAGGCGACTTGCAAAAATATCATTATTTGCTTCTGCATTCTCTAAAATAGCTAATGATTTTTTTTTGTCATTTTTACAGATGTAGTAAAATGCTAAAACGACTTTATATGATGAAGTATGGCTACTTGCTAAAAATTTAAATATCTCTTCGGGAAAGATAAAGTCTATTAATTCAACATATTTTTCATTAAAAAAATTATTATCAGTGATAAATAAATCATAAGCGGCTTTGCTTATTTTTCCATCAATGCTGCTTATTTTTTTATATATTTCATCTAGGCGTTTTTCTTCTTTATCTATATTATATTTTTCTTTATCTGTTATGCTAGGCTTAGCGAAAATATTAGAAATAATATATTCATTTTCTTTATCAGTTAAATTAGGATTACGATAGCCAAATATAGATAATTCTCTTGTGAAAATAGCCTTTATTTCGGCTTCATTTTTAAGATATTCGAGATAAGCTAACCATAAATAGCTAATGCCAGATGTATTTTCTTTTAAAGCGGATTCAAAGAAATTAATAGCTAATTCATTATTTTTTTCTAAATTTCCATATCCATAATGGTGACAAATACCTAATTCTATTTCTGCATTTGCTAATGCAAAATATTTAGCTGCTTCATCATAATTTTTCTCAAGGTATTTACCTGTAGAATAACATATTGCTAAATTTCGACTTATTCTTGACAGGCTAGAATGGCTTTTTAAAGGCTGTATTAATGTTTGCAGTTGTACAATTAACTCTTTAAGTAATTCGGCTGCTTTTGCAGGGCATTTTTCGACACCACGTCCTTCAAAATAACAATAAGCTAATTTTTCTAAGGCTCTCTCTTTCCATGATATTACATTAGAAAATTCGCCAAGATGAATATCTTTTCTTGAATCATCTTCTTGCTCTAGTTTTTCCAAACATATTACTGCTTCATTATCTTGGTTTTGCTTAAAATAACATTCTGCTAAATTATATTGCGCTTTTAATTGTGCGTCTTTGATTTCATTATATGAATATTGTAATTCTGAATCAGGAATGTAATTAATGATTTTTTCAAACCATTTAGCGGCTTCGCTGTAATCCTTTTTTATTGTTCGTCCATCGTAATATAAATATGCCAATTGACACATAGCTGAAAGTTCTCCTTGTTTAGCCGACTTTACAAGGTCTGTATTAAATGGAACAAAGCTATTGGGAGATAACATTAAACTTATCCTTTTATTGTAATGGTTTGAATTATAACCGCAACAATCAAAAGCTATAACGCTTTTGACTGCTGACTGAATGCGTGGGTTATGTCATTGAGTCATCATGACAAGAGAGACTGATAAAATCAATCCCCAAAGCAATCAAAGACTTTCGATACAACATATCCCACTCCCACAGCAACTATGAGAGGTGCTAGAACAGGTGCTGCGGGTACGGCAGCAACAAAACTGCTAGACAATAGTGAGGTCGTTGCCGCACCTGCTCCAGTTGTTGCCATGCTCGTGCCAGCCGCTATACCCGCAGTCTTGCTGACTACGGATTTAACAACCGCTTGCGTTACTTGGCGTTCAACTTCTTTTTGAACCACGCGCCCTGCCACAACACCTGCCAAGGCTTGTGCTGTTTTCGGTAGTTGCTTACTTTCGTTAGCCGTGTTGTACGCACTTGAAATAGCCGCTATCAAGTTATTAACCTGATTACTACTGTGCAAGCCATTGACGCACCAGTTGACGAAATGCTCGCAGTTGTTGATGAGGACATTGTACCAGTCCTCGCCTAAACGCCTGTGAGCGCGTTCGACGGTTTCTTTTCCATCGTAACGGCGGAAAAAGTGTTCTCTGACACTCACATCATGACCGTTAGCAAAGGCTTTAACGGAGGTGATGCAGATTGTGCCTGTGGACTGTCCATTGGCAAAACCTGAGTAATGGATAACTTCTCCATTACCAATGTATATGCCGTGATGGGTGTAGCCTGTTCTTGGGGTGACTAGGTGGTCTCCGATGTTCATGTTTTTTTCCTCTTGGAAGTTGTTTGGTATAGCGTTGCCGCAATGGCTGACACGCTGTTGAGTTTATTTAAATTTTTGTTTTATATCGTTGGGCATATCTTAGCCCTTTGTGTTCTGCGGCTAAAGGGAAAGCTGTAGGAGAGTTTTTGAGGATTTGCCGCGTGGTTTTTGGTTTTATGAACGGTGATCAATGGGCTTTGTGTGCGTTAAAGACTTTATAAAACAGTGGTTTGTTTGATGGAGGTTTGTGGGAGAGAATGTGGTAGGTGGGTCAAATCTGGAGTCAAAAAGCTTTAGCTTTTTTTAGCCAATAGCTAAAGAGACTATGAAAGTATTCACCATTCAGCTAAAAAACGCTGTCATTCCAGCATGGATGCGGGTATCCAGTTATAGGGAGAGCGTAGCGAGGGTTTTGATTAGCTATACCATCCTTGGCTTCTGGATTGCGGCAGTCCATGCCGCAATGACGTAAACTCTTTGGAATAGGGAGTCCAATAGATTTAGCTATTGGTTTATAAAACAGCTAAAGCTGTTTTACTCCTTAAATCGCCTCAATTTGCCGTACTCGCTGAGTCACGCCGCACACCAAGGTGTAAGGAATCGTATTGGCGCGTAAGGCGATTTCTTCGACAGGCAAACCATCACCCCATAAAGTCACTGCATCGCCTGCTTTGGCGTTAGATTGCACGCCTAAATCAACAGTAATCATATCCATAGACACTCGTCCAACCAAGGACACACGCTGCCCATTGACTAGCACTGGCGTACCTGTGCTGGCATAGCGTGGATAACCATCTGCATAACCAATCGCCACCACACCCAGCAAAGTGTCTTGTTCACACACCCAGCTACCGCCATACCCTACAGTATCACCTTTTGCTATCGGTTTAACGGCAATCAAACGGGAATGTAAACTCATAATCGGCTTTAAACCTAGCTGCTCACCCGTCGCGTCAGCAAATGGAGAAATGCCATACAGCATAATTCCTGGTCGCACCCAATGAGTTAAGGATTGTTGCCATGCCAAAATCCCCGCTGAATTAGCAATGCTACGCTCATTATCAGAGCCTAGTTTAGGTGTCAATTTAGCCAGCGTGTCATTAAATAACGCAATTTGTTTGTCCGTCATTGCATCGCTTTTATCATCGGCATTGGCTAAATGAGTCATCAAATTAATGGGATGCTTAATAACGAAACAGTTTAGTAACCGTGAATAAACACCCTGCAACTCGGCCGCTTTAAAGCCTAAACGATTCATCCCTGTATCCAATTTTAACCACACGGCTATTTTTTCTTGCTCTATTATGGTTTCAAAAATAGTTAACTGAGCGAATGAATGCACCACCGCATCTAATTGATATACCAGCAATTTATCCAATTCTTCCGCGCAAGTAAAGCCTTCTAACACCACAATGCGCTTTTGCACCCCTGAGATACGCAAGCGTATCCCTTCATCGCCACGCGCCACCGCAAAGCCATCAACTTCTTCCTCTAAAAAGTGAGCGAGTCGCAACGCGCCATGCCCATAAGCATTAGCTTTAATTACCGCCATAATCTTAGAATTGGGTGCGTATTCACGCACTTTTTGCATATTATGGGTAACTGCCGCCATATTTAACACAGCATAAGCCGCTGGAATCATTCATAATCCTCATTACTGTAAGATGTGCCTGAGAAATTTTCAAAACGGGTAAATTGCCCCAAAAAGGTCAATCTCACTGTTCCTAAAGGACCATTACGTTGTTTGCCGATAATCATTTCTGCAATGCCTTTGTCAGGACTATCAGGATTATAGACTTCATCTCGATACACAAACACGATTAAATCCGCGTCCTGCTCAATCGCGCCAGAATCTCGCAAATCCGACATCACAGGACGTTTATTTGGGCGTTGTTCCAGATTACGATTAAGCTGCGATAACGCTACCACAGGCGTATTTAACTCTTTAGCCAAGGCTTTTAAGCCTCTGGAAATATCAGAAATTTGCTGGACGCGATTATCACCGCTACTGGGCGATTGCATAAGCTGTAAATAATCCACCACAATTAAGCCTATCTGCCCATGTTCACGCGCCACACGGCGTGATCTAGCGCGTAATTCTGTTGGACTTAGTGCGGGAGTATCATCAATAAATAATTTGGTGTTGGCTAACAAACTAATTGCGGAGGTTAAACGTGGCCAATCATCATCATCGAGTTTACCTGTTCTAACCTTATGCTGATCGATACGCCCTAAAGAGGACATCATACGCATAGCTAGAGAATCACCTGGCATTTCCATACTAAACACCAACACAGGTTTATTGCTGTTTAGCGCAACGTTTTCTGCCATATTCATCGCTATGGTAGTTTTTCCCATGGAAGGTCTACCCGCGACAATCACTAAATCCGAAGGCTGTAAGCCAGAGGTGAGTTGATCAAAATCAGTAAATCCCGTACTTGCACCCGTAATCGAGCCTTCTTGTCCATAGAGGCGTTCGATTTTTGCCACTGTTTGCGCCAACAACGGCTTAATGGATACAAAACCACCTTGATTTCGTTGCCGTTGTTCGGCGATTTTAAACACTTGCCGCTCGGCATTTTCCAGTAGCTCCGCCGTTTCTCGTCCTTCGGGATTAAACGCTGAATTAGAAATTTCTGTCCCGACATGAATCAATTGCCGCAAGACAGAACGGTCTTTAACAATAGTCGCATAAGCGACAACATTGGCAGCTGTTGGAGTATCTTCCACCAACATAATCAAGTATGGAAGACCACCGACATTATCCAATTCCCCCATGCTTCTTAACGAATCGGACAGCGTCACAATATCAAACGGTATTTGTTGTTCAGCCAATTGATCGATGACGCGAAAAATAAGCTGATGATTGCGGCGATAAAAATCACCCTCGACAATTTTATCGGCAACACTGTCCCACGTTTGATTATCCAGCATCAAGCTACCCAATACTGCTTGCTCAGCCTGCATGGAATTAGGGGGGACTTTTAACTTATCAACAGCATAATCACGATCAAGTGAATAATTTTCGTACATAGGAATACAGATTAAAAACGAGCAACGGGCGGACAATGATAGCGTAAATTTAATCTAATTGATTGCTAAAAATTGCCAATCATTGGCAAATACAACCGCTATTTGTTGCCTACAAACTAATAAAAACCGTTATAATCAACGACTTTTGCCACTATTTGACTCATGTTAGTACACCTCAAAACTCTAGGTTGCCGTCTTAACGAAGCTGAATTAGAAACATGGGCGCAAGCCTTTCAAAAATCAGGACATTCAATCACTCAACACCCACAAGCGGCACATCTTATCGTTATTAATTCCTGCGCAGTCACGCAAGATGCAGCGCGAAAATCCCGTCAACTGATACGGCGCATACACCGCGATAACCCACACGCTAAATTAGTCGTTAGCGGCTGTTATGCAACATTGAATCAACAAGAAGCTGAATCGTTATTAGGCGTAGATTTAGTGGTTAGCAACAAAGACAAAGATCAATTAGTGGAAAAAACCCTGACTGAATTAACACTAAACACCATGCCTGCGATGTCCACTGAACCTGCGGAAATATCGCTATTCACACGCGGCAGACAACGCGCCTTTGTCAAAGTCCAAGACGGCTGCCGTTATCGCTGCACCTTTTGCATCGTCACCGTTGCGCGGGGTGAAGAAATCAGTCGCCCGATACAAATTGTTATCGATGAAATCAACGCCCTACACGCCCAAGGCATTGATGAAGTCATTTTAACAGGCGTACACCTAGGCGGCTATGGTAGTGATTTGGGCAATAATTTATCCGATTTAATTAAAGCTATCCTCACTGATACCAACATTCCGCGCTTACGGCTGGGTTCATTAGAACCTTGGGAATTACCCGCTGATTTTTTTCAACTATTCGATAATCCGCGTTTAATGCCGCATTTACATCTACCGTTACAAAGCGGTTCTGACGCTGTATTGCGCCGTATGGCACGACGCTGTAAAACCGAAGAATTTAAAGCTATTGTCCAACAACTACGCGCTAAAATTCCGCACTTTAATATCACCACCGATATTATTGTTGGCTTTCCTGCCGAGAGCGAACAAGAATGGCAAGACAGTTTTGATACCGTGCAAGCCATTGGTTTTGGTCATATTCACATCTTCACATATTCCAGTCGAGAAGGCACAAAAGCCGCGACTTTGCCGAATCATGTCACCAATGACATCAAAAAACAGCGTAGCCAACAACTACATGAATTAGCCAACAGCCAAAAAAAGCAATTTTATGCCGCCAATATCGGTAATGAATTTCCAGTGTTATGGGAAGGCTACAGCGAACCTTTACCAGACGGTAAACACCGCGTGTTTGGTTATACGCCCAATTATTTGCGTGTAGCTTGTGTGTTAGATGCGGATGTCAGTGTTGAAAATCAAACGCTTAACACGCGCTTGGTAACGGTGGACGATGGGTTTATTGTCGGTGAGTTGGTGCAATAATGGAATTTCAAGGAGAAATTTTTATGTTTAATGAACTATACGAAAAATATAAAGCCACCGATTACCAAGGCTTGCCTGCGATTAATCCGTTGAGTTTTATTTTACGCAAGGCTGAATTGGGTCTTGATTTAACAGTATCAGAATGGAATTGGTTAAAGCAGCAGTGCTTTTCTGAAACGATGGGAATCAGGAAAATCATAGAATCATCTTTAATATAAAGAGATGATTTCAGTAAAGGTGATTTTTCCGAAACTGAACGCATACACGGTGCAGATATGACGGGTCTGACGCAGTTAAAACAAGCAAAACCTTATGATATAAAATTTGAATATAAAGCCTTGCCCAAATGTGCGCAAATTCATTATATGACTGAATATCCTCCGTATGCTCAGGCTCTGCATGAGGGGTTTGACGCTCAAGAGCAAGCTTACACCAGAACACAGTCAGCACCATTCAACGCCCACAGAATAAGACCGCCAAGATAACCAGCCCATCAGTTGCAATGATGGGCTTTTTTTTATCTGCGATAAGGTATGCCTATCTTGAGAAACAAGCCGAAATAGGTACTTTGATTGGAAGTGAGTTATGTTATAGCGATATTGAGGACTCGCAGTCATGCTAAAAAGTAAAAAAAATGATTTGATTCACTAAAAAGTTAAAAAGTTTTTAGCTTAACTTCCCAGTTAAACAATGAGAATTTAATTATTTACGATAGAATATCGCATTCGTGTGAATAAACACTAGGAAAGTGCTTTCATACTCAGAGTAAAATCATCCTACGGGATAAAAATCAATAACTTAAGTACAACTTGGAGTAATGTATGTCGTGGAATGAACCTGGCGGCGATGATAAAGACCCGTGGAGTGGTCGAGGCGATGATAAAAAACCGCCTGATTTAGATGAGGTAATTCGCTCCTTGCAAGAAAAATTAGCTAAGCTTTTCGGTGGCGGTAGTAACAGTGACGGAGGTGATGATAATTCATCAGGCAATTTTTCTTCAGATAATTCAATGAAAGGACTGGGGATTCTTGCGGGTGTCGGCGTGGTACTCTGGGGATTAACGGGTATTTATGTCGTTGATGAAGGTAATAACGGTGTTGAAACACGCTTTGGTAAATTTACCGTGATTACCCAATCGGGTTTACATTGGCATTTACCTACACCTTTCGAACGGGTTGATATTGTTAATGTCAAACAGCAACGTTCTATCGAAGTGGGTTATCGTAGTGTTGCTGGCACAGAGCAAGCGGCTAGTTCTATTCCTAAAGAAGCGTTAATGCTGACTGAAGATGAAAATATTGTTGATGTCAGTCTAAACGTTCGTTATCAAATTGATAATGCCCAAGAATTTCTCTTTAATGTTGCTAATCCAATCGCCACCTTGAAACAAGTCACCGAAAGTGCGCAACGGGGTGTTGTTGGCAAGCACACTATGGATTATGTGCTGACCGAAGGTCGTAGTATCATCGAAGAAGACGTTAAAACTGAAATTCAGAAAATCATGAAGCCATACCATTCGGGTATTTTGGTTACTGGGGTTAATCTTCAAGATGCTCAGCCACCCGAAAAAGTACAAAATGCTTTTGTCGATGCGATTAAAGCGCGTGAAGACAAAGAACGTTTAATTAATGAGGCGCAAGCTTACGCTAACGATGTTGTTCCTAAAGCACGCGGCGCGGCGGCTAGAAAAATACAAGAAGCGGAAGGTTATAAAGAACAAGTAATTGCTCAAGCTGAAGGTGAAGTCAGTCGTTTTTCGCAATTGCTCACAGAATACAAAAAAGCTCCCGATGTTACCCGCAAAAGACTTTATATCGACGCGATGGAATCGGTGCTTTCTGAAACCAACACGGTAATGGTTAATGTCAAAGACGGTGCTAACAATATGCTTTATTTGCCGCTAGATAAAATCATGCAACAACAGCCATCTGTTCAACCGCCTATTAGCACCAATAGTCCGCAAAGCGTGGCAGAACCACTATTACCTAAACCGTCAGTGGTAGAAAAACCCGCGTCGTTTGATCGTAGTACAGCGCGTGGACGTGATTCCAGAGGACGTAGTGATGCTGAATAGATTAATATTATTAGTTCTTGGTGTATTTTGCTTAATAGGTCTAATGTCTGTGTTTACCGTTTCTCAAACTGAAAAAGCAATCAAGTTTCAGTTTGGCGAAATTGTTAATTCTGACTATGAAGCAGGTTTACATTTTAAATTTCCCGTTATAAATAATGTCAAAAAGTTTGATGCTCGCATTCAAACGCTGGCAGAAAAACCAGAGCAGTTTTTAACGGCTGAAAAGAAAAACGTCATGGTCGATTTATTTGTTAAGTGGCGTATCGACAATGTCGGTGTCTTTTATACGGCAGTGAGCGGTGATATTAATCAAGCGAATTTACGCTTGAATCAAACCATTAAAAGCGCGATTCGTAGTGAGTTTAGCAAACGTAACATTAAGCAACTGGTGTCAACTGACCGTAGTGCTATTCGTGACGTACTTATGGAAAACTCTAAGGAGAAAGCACCTGAGTTAGGCATCGAAATTATTGATGTGCAAGTCATGCGTATTGATTTGCCTGAAGGGGTTAGTGAATCGGTGTTTAAAAGAATGGAAGCAGAGCGCGAAAGTGCTGCGCGTAAATTCCGTTCTGAGGGTTCAGAAGCCGCAGAAAAGAAACGTGCCGAAGCCGATAAAGATCGCGTGGTTTTATTGGCGAATGCGTTTAGTGAAGCTGAAACTTTGCGAGGTGAAGGTGATGCTAAATCAGCCGATATTTATAGTACCGCTTATGGCGCAGATACTGAATTTTTTACCTTTTATCGCAGTTTAAATGCCTATAAAAAGACTTTTTCTAAATCCAGCGTGATGGTCGTTGACCCTAACTCTGATTTCTTTCAGTATTTTAATAAACAAAAGTAGCTTGGGTGGGTTAGCGTTAGCGCAACCCAAACTACATCTAATACATAAAAACGCTCCGCCTAGGTGGGGCGTTTTGTTTGAGTGGACATTACAAAATATGCAAGCAAAAGACTCTTGGCTATTACCCGATGGAATTGAAGAAACCTTACCCGAAGAAGCCAAACATCTGGAAAACTTACGCACCCAACTTTTAGAGCTATTTACCTGCTGGGGTTATGAGCTGGTTATTCCGCCTTTTATTGATTTTCTGCATTCCTTGCTGATAGGTTCTGGTCACGATTTAGACTTACAAACCTTTAAATTCACCGATCAACTTAGCGGTCAAATGCTGGGTATTCGCGCCGATATGACCCCACAAGTGGCGCGTATCGATGCTCACCATTTAAAACACGATTGGCCAACACGCTTGTGTTATGTCGGTACGATTTTGCACACACGCGGCGATCCCTTAGAAAAAACCCGTAGCCCCATGCAAATCGGCGCGGAACTTTATGGTCATGCGGGTAAAGAAAGCGATATTGAAGTTATACGTCTGATGCTAGAAACGCTGGCAATCACAGGCTTGCTCAATGTGCATTTAGATTTAGGTCATGTCGGACTTTACCGCGCCTTAGCCAAACAAGCTCAGCTCAGTTGTGCGCAAGAAAGTGAATTATTTGCCGTGTTGCAACGCAAAGCGAGACCAGAATTAGCTGAGCTCATGGATAGCTACGTCATAGCTGATGAACTCAAAATACTGTTTTTAAAACTGCCAGAACTAAATGGCGGACGTGACATTCTTAATAAAGCTCAGATAATATTTGCTCATGCTAATGAAGAAGTTCAACAAGCTCTAGCGGATTTAACTGCCATTGCCGATGTGCTAACAATACGGTTTCCGTCTTTGCCGATTAGTTTTGATTTAGCCGAATTGCGCGGTTATCACTACCATACAGGTATCATATTTGCTGCCTTTATACCCACTATTGGTAGAGAAATCGCCAGAGGTGGTCGCTATGACAATATTGGCAGCGTGTTTGGTCGCGCTCGTCCCGCCACGGGGTTTAGTGCCGATTTAAAACTCCTTGCCTCACTTAGCAAAAAAACCTGTGTTAAGCCTGCACGTCAATTGATATTTGCGCCGTGTACAGATGATTCTGCGTTGACTGAAAAAATCAGAGCCTTACGCGCTGACAACCAAGCCGTTGTCCAACAACTACCCAATCAAATAGGCTCAGCTGAAGACTTAGGTTGCACCGCTGTTTTAGAATTCGTTAATCAACAATGGGTCGTTAGACCCTTATAAAGCTGGAATAATTATGGGAAAAAATGTCGTAATCATTGGCACTCAATGGGGTGACGAAGGTAAAGGTAAATTAGTCGATTTACTGACGGAACAAGCACACGCGGTTATTCGTTTTCAAGGCGGACACAACGCAGGGCATACACTGGTTATCGACGGCAAAAAAACCGTGTTACACCTAATTCCATCGGGCATCCTGCATGAGGGTGTACAGTGCATGATAGGCAACGGCGTAGTGTTATCACTGAACGCCTTATTTGATGAAATTGCCGTGTTAGAAGCCGCTGGCGTTGTCATTAAAAACCGTTTATTAATCAGCGAAGCCTGTACCCTGATTTTACCTGTTCATGTTGCCATCGACCAAGCCCGCGAAAAAGCACGCGGCGGTAAAGCTATCGGTACAACAGGACGCGGCATAGGGCCTGCCTACGAAGACAAAGCAGGACGCAGAGGCTTACGCGCTGGAGACTTACTCAATAGTGAAACCTTTGCTGAAAAACTTAAAGAGCTATTGGATTATCACAACTTCATGCTGGTGAATTACTATCACACCGATGCCGTTGATTATGAACAAACCCTAGCCGAAGCACTGCGTCTAGGCGAACAACTTAAACCCATGCTCACCGATGTCAGCGAAAACATCTATCGCCGCCAAGCGGCAGGTGAAAACCTGTTATTAGAAGGAGCGCAAGGTGCATTATTAGACCTAGATCACGGCACATTTCCTTATGTGACTTCCTCTAGCACTACCGCAGGTGGCGCGGCAACAGGTAGCGGCATCGGCCCGTTAGATTTAGATTATGTACTGGGCATTACCAAAGCCTACTCAACCCGCGTTGGCAATGGCCCTTTCCCGTCTGAATTATTTGATGATAACGGCAATCATCTTGGTACGAAAGGTCATGAATTTGGTGCGACTACAGGACGCAAACGCCGCTGTGGTTGGTTTGATGCCGTCGCTATGCGTAAATCGGCAAAGCTCAACAGCTTAAGCGGTATTTGCTTAACCAAGTTGGATGTATTAGACGGTTTAGAAAAAATTGGTATTTGTACAGCTTATAATCTAAACGGTGTAATCACCGAAACCGCCCCACTGGGTGCAGATCAATATGAACAATGCCAACCTGTTATTGAATACATGACAGGCTGGGCAGACGGCACAACCGAAGGCGTGACTGATTTTAACGCGCTACCCGACACCGCCAAAGCTTACATTCAACGCTTGGAAGAATTGGTAGGGGTTAAAATTACTATTGTGTCTACAGGTTCAGATAGAAAGGAAACCATCGTTTTAGAGCATCCGTTTGGTTAATCAGCCTTGAATCGTTCCCACGCTCTGGCGTGGGAATGCCGCTGTTGACAATCCAGCGTCACACAACAACGCTGGAGCGGATGAGAAAACGAGCAGAGGAGATTATTTTGACGCAAGCAGAACGATACCATCCAGAACGATACAGAATATCGCGCCCTTTTGTAAAACAAGCTGTGTCTCTGTATCGTAATCTCACAGGAATAACAACAATTTCAAATTCTGATACTTTGAATGCTATGTATTCGATGTTGAGAGAATATTATAATTACGAGCTTTCTTTATTACCGTTTGAACAAAGACCAAATAATATCCAAAATTTAGTCAATCAACATTCGCTAACAATGCACTATTCAGTATGGAGTTGTCATGGTAAACAAATATTTCATTTTGGCGATGAAATTACCCAACAATTTAGACATACCGATATAGATCAAATACAAATAGGGCTAATAAAATTTCCTTATAATGCTTTTTATATGAGTTTTGGGATTCAGAATGATTTACCCATAGGTAATAATCAGAATTTTGTAGATGGAGCTTATATTTCTGTTATTTCAAATGAATTGATACAAATTGTTTTGACAACAAATACAATTTCAACCAGAAAAAAACTATCATCTGATTGGGCAATCATACGCGATAGATATTATTTCTTAACTTTATCGTTAAAAGAACCAAGTCAAACTATTTCTGATATTCTGGAAAAATCTCTTGAAAACGATTTAGCAAAAAGTAAAGAATCGCTAGAGAAAGTACAAAAAACAATTAATGTCAATGGCATTGAAATAAAAAGTAGAAGACGTGAAAACATTAAAATTGAACTAGATGAATTACTTGACGGGTTTCCTGTTTGCGGAGAAGCACTAAAACTAATCATTAACGGACTTTGTTATCTATCAGCTTATCCTGATGATGTTGAATTGCGGTGGTCTGATGACACACCAAAGCCACTGCTTGATAAAATAAATTCAGCGACGAAGACAAAAGAAGTTCAGCGCACAACATCAAAGCTAACTTCTATGGGCTACACGAAGATAAACTATTGTGGCAAATCATTTGAAATAAAACCGTCATTAGTTTTGGGTGGGAATAATGAACTACGCACACACTGGCGGCGAGGTCATTGGAGAAACCAACCTCACGGACTGAATCTATCACAAAGAAAAATTATATGGATAATGCCTGTTATGGTTAAAAAAGAAAAACTAGATTCGACGGAAGAAAGTGGTCACATTTATCTTATGTAAAAATAGTTGAAACTATTTTTATCAAAACTAAATTAAAATTGGATATTTTATTTATGAGTAATAACAATGTTATATCTTTTTCTGATTATTTAAAAAACAAACAAAGAAAAATATCTATTGATAAACAATATTTTGATGCCCTTTGTGATGATATAAAAAACCGCCCTGAATTGATTGATTGGCTCAATTATCAAAACCTTTGGAATAAACACAAATTATTTTTGAAGACTCTTTATATATTAAATTACCAAAATAAAAATCCAAATGCTGGATATTTTGTCTCATTTACCGAAGAAAAAATTAATGAAAATATAAATAAAATAGTTGAGGCAAACAAATGGCTTGAGCGAACAACTATTTTAATAGATGCAAAAAACCGTACATTCAAGGAAATGGCGCAACAAATCTATGGATCATCCCCAAATAGTGCATTACAAGCTTGGAATATGTTTGAGGAGATTTTATTAAAATCGAATAATGTTATTGTTATTTCAAATATATCTCAATCTAAAATTCCTTCAAGAAAATCAGGCTATGTTAGGTCTTTAATAAAAATTAATGACGATGCTCATTTTAAAGAAATTAAAACCAAGTCAGATATATTATTTGTCGATTCAGCCTCTTTTTTAGAACGCTCTTGGGATAATATAGGAACTTATACCAGTGTATTTATATAACCACATAATCATTAATTCAAAGCATCCCAAAGAGGCT
>CAIUVX010000048.1 GCA_903902705.1 uncultured Methylococcales bacterium | reverse complement strand
GTGCTGAATCAGTTCATCGACTAACACCTGCCAATCCCGTTCAGCTTGATGTTCTTCAAATACCGGTGCTAGCCAACTTTGCCAATAATGTTGCAAAAACACTTGCTGTACAACGGCATGTTGCCGTTGATTAAGCTGGCTTTGTAATTGCGTCAGTACTTTTTCGTGACTAATCGGCCAGTTTGGTAAGCCGGCGGGTTTTTGATAATACAATGGGATGACATCAGGGCATTTATCTGTTCTCGCGTGCTGCCACTTTTCTTGTAAGGATTGGGTGAGTAAAGCCGATGAGCCTTCACTCAATTTATTCAGACAAATCAGTGTGGGTTGACGTAAATCCGCTAATAGGGTCATCATGTCCCACACCGTTTGATCGGCGTATTTTTCTTTACTAAGCACTAAAATAAGCACATCCGCTAGAGCGACCGCTCGCAGTACACCTTCTCGATAGACGGCCGAATCAATCGAGTCAAAATCCGGCGTATCCCAAATCACACAAGGCGGTAACAAGGGCGAGCGGGCGGATGACTCACTTAGGGTGTAGCAATCATAGCGGTGTTCCGATAGGCGTGCGGCATCTAAACACTGAAAGCGACCAAAATAACGTTGTAATTCACCGCATTGAGTTAGGTTGGCTTGATGACAAAAGCCATGCGGATGAACGGTGTAACCTGCTAGAGGACTCACGCCTGCGGCATTTGTCGCTAGTAAGACGTTAACTAACGAGCTTTTTCCGACTTGTGTCGGTCCAATTACGGCAATTTGTAGTGGTAGTGAACGCGGTGAATCCAGCAGTTGCCCTTTGCGGATTATCGCTTCAGCCAGCGTTAATTGGTTGATACGCTGCTCGCTTACAAGAGGATCGATCTTATTTTGCGAATGGTGCAAAAGTATCTGATAACGCTGTTTTAATAATTGGATAAATTCCAGCATGGTTGATTAGCTCAGAGTTATAATAAAACCGACCATTTTACTTTGCTTGGTGATTTGGCGTGTGTAATGACAACAATTATAAATACCATAACATAGACCTATAAATGACATCGAGGTTATCTTTATGAAAAAACTAGCGACTCTGCTAATAATTTTAAGCTGCGGCGTATTGGTCGCTTGCAGTAACGGACAAAAAATTAATGGCCATACCACCAAAACAGCTTATAAATCAGTAAAAATGCTAAAAAACCGCTTGGTTCCCGAAAATCGGATTGAATTTGAAGTGGCATTTTGGGCTATTCGCGATGCCAACAAAGAAGATAGTAAATTTCTTGAGCTGGTTGATGGAAAAAAACCTGAGGAGATTATCACTCTAGGTAAAGAAATTTATCAACAACGCCGCGATGCTGGCTTTAAGGAATACACTCAGTATTCTAGCTGGGAAGAAATGATCACCAAATTTGGTAGAGAACGAATCGATCAGGATAATCGTAAAAGTGCTAAAAAAGAAGACACTAAAGACAAAGACAATGATGTGTTGTACAAACTGTGATCTTCAAAAACTTAACGGTTATGCGCGGTATATAATTCTAGTTGCTAATTGGCTGGGTGTGCGGGCAGGATGCCCGCATCAACTATCACATTTTAATGGCATTGTTCTCTGTGGTACTCGATAAAAGTTGACGTAATTATTCATCTCCTATGATTTTCTAGGGGGCAAGATGTTTAATGAATCCAAAAATAACCGTTGACTGAGTGAAGTCGAAGCCCGAAGCCAAGCGATCATATCCTCCCTCAGCTAGGCTACGGACGACCGCAGTATTGGGCTTTATGGTGGGCTGAAGGCATGCAATTAAGCAATTTGATTGGCGTAACTGATCAGCTGTTAATCTCTTGAGTGTCTATGTGGCAAATTTTTGACTTGACATGATGTTCCGAGCTGGTAGACTGACCGCTCACCAAATAGACTTGGTGTCTTTCTTAAATCTTAACAATGGTTGAGGTTGAAAGTGGAATATGGAATTGCTAGTGTCGACTCTTAGTATTGAACTAAGACTATTAATTTTTAGGAGATAGAAATGGCAGCTACAACTGAATCAGTGAAAACTGATGCTGCGGAAGCACCGCTGTTAAATAAAAAAAATATGTTCCTGGGCGTATTACTTTATGTAGTATTCTACGGCTGGGTTCGTTGGTATGAAGGTGTTTATGGCTGGTCAGCTGGTCTGGACTCTTTTGCCCCTGAGTTCGAAACATACTGGATGAACTTCCTGTATATCGAGTTCATTTTAGAAGTTTCTACTGCAGGTATCTTGTGGGGTTACATCTGGAAAACTCGTGATCGTAAAGTGATGTCAATCACTCCAAGAGAAGAGTTGAGAAGACATTTTACTCATTGGGTTTGGTTGGTATGTTACGCAACTGCTATCTACTACGGTGCAAGCTACTTCACCGAGCAAGATGGTACTTGGCATCAAACTATCGTTCGTGATACTGACTTTACTCCAAGTCATATCATTGAATTCTATCTGTCATATCCAATTTATATCATCACTGGATTCGGTGCGTTCTTATATGCTAAGACCCGTCTACCATTCTTTGCAGAGGGACTTTCACTTCCATAC
>CAIUVX010000047.1 GCA_903902705.1 uncultured Methylococcales bacterium | reverse complement strand
TGCTAGGGTTGACGGACTACTTCTTGTTTTATAACGGGGAAAGACGGCATCAATCGCTGGGCTATGCGACACCCAACGCAGTGTACCTCACGGCAACAGGTGGCGGTGCGAAGATTGTCGATAGGTTCAGTAGTGTGCGGGAAGTCACATTACCCTCTGGGGAATTGGGGCAGCACCAACCAGCTGCGATTGGACAGGGTTTTATCTTAAACTAGGCAAAAGATTGTCTGGACAATAGGATCTACTATAATTGCAAGAATTGGAAATTAACTCGATTAATCCAGATGGACATCATTGATATTAGCGATTTATTAACCGCAAAATCAATTTTCACCCGCGAACAAAAAATGCAACTAAATGATGTATTAGTAGTAGTAATTACTGGTGCAATGATTGGAAAAATAAGCGTGTGGGAGCTGGAAAAAAACGAAGAGTATTTTTTAGGCGGTGATATTGTTAAATTTCAATGCTTAGATAATGTAAATCCTCAGTTTATATTTGCGTGGTTACGTTGCCAAAACTCACAAATTGAAATTAAAAAGAACGTAACAGGTGCAACAAATGGACATTTATCGCCTTCCGATATTGGCAATATATTAATCCCACTCCCCCCACCCGAAAAACAAACCGAAATCGCCAACCACATCAGCGTGTTACGCACGCAAGCCAAACAGCTACAACAACAAGCCGCCGCTGAACTGGCACACGCAAAACAGCACGTTGAGCAATTAATTTTAGGGCGTTCAAACCTTGGTTTGTGCGTGACAACAGCGAGGCTTATCCGCGCTCATCCCACAATTTATCCATGCGTTTGGCTGATACGGGGTAGGCGGTTTTCAATTGTTGGGCGAATAAGGACACGCGGAATTCTTCTAATGCCCAGCGGAACGGTTCATGTTCTGGAATGATCGTGTCTTTTTTGGCTTTCTTTTCAACGTCTTTCCAATAGCGGACGGCATAACGGTTTACTTCTTGGACTTTTTGCGCGTTGTTGTCGTATTTATCTAAGCGGTATTGGGCGGCTTTTAGATAACGGGGAATGGCTTTGAGTTGTTCGTAAGGGGTGTTGCGAATAAAGCCTGCGTAAATTAGTAGATCTAGTTGTTCGTTGAGGTCTTTTGCCAGTGGATCATTGGCGTTTAAGCGTTGTAAGGCGGTTTTTATGGCGGTGTAAAGAGTCATAATTTCCAACGCAATTTTACCCGCTTCATTGGCTACACTAACCAGATTCGCTTTATTATCACGCAAACTTTGTTCAAATTCGGCTTGGGTGCGGATGGTTTTACCATCGACAAACACACTGTACAGAATGAGCTTTAACATATCGTCTTTGTAGCTACTGCCTTGTAATGTTTCTATAATAATCGGATGTTTAGGCAATCGGTTATAGCTTAATTCTATCGCCGCAGATTGTGACATATTCTTACTGATGTAAGTACATTCTTTGCGTAATTGCAAGGCAAACAAACGCATCAAACCTGCCGCATGGTGTTGTAAGGCTTTTGATTCAGTGTCAAAAATCTTTACCCCGACCGCATCACCTTCATCAACCAGCGCGGGATAGCCCATAAACTGTTGACCACCCTGAATAAATGAATAGGTTTCGGGCAAATCTTCAAATGCCCATTGAATACAGCCAGTGTAATTCAATTCATCGGCGGCGATTTGTTCAAAACTATCGACTGCTTGGGTGGCGTGTTTAGCTTGCAACTGCTTTAAATTACGTCCGTAATCGAGCAATTTACCGTCTTCATCAATGACGCGAAAATTCATCTTTAAATGTTCGCTAACGTTATCCATCGCCCAAGCATTCAAAGGAATCGCTTCACCTGTCAGTTTGCGTAAACGATTGCCTAACCATTCTTGCAACGAGCCTTTAAAATCGGGTTCGATTTCTAAGCACTGTTTTACTGTTTCTGGCACAGGCACAAAATGTTTGCGCAGTGTTTTGGGTAAGGATTTTATCAGCGCGATACATTTTTCTTCCAGCATCCCTGGCACTAACCAATCGAATGCCGCTTGTGAAAATTGATTGAGTTGATGCACGGGAATAATCGCGGTCACGCCATCTTCATTATGCCCTGGTTCAAAACGGTATTGCAGGGCAATGGTTAGTGTGCCAATTTTTTTACTGTCAGGATAATCCCATTCATTCACAGGATTATTTTCCTGCTCACGAGTTAGCTCTTCTTTGTTCAAAAATAGTAGTTTTGGATTTTTGCGTTCTTCGGTTTTACGCCAAGTGTCTAGCGTCACGCCACTGAATACCTCAGGCGGCAGTTTATGGTCATAAAAACTGTACAACCATTGCTCATCTTCCACCAAATCGACGCGCCGCCCTTTGTGCTGAATCATGCCGACTTCTTCCAGCAATTTTTGATTAGCGACATAAAACGGCGCGTTGCTGTGATAGTCATGATCAACTAATGCGGATTGGATAAACATCTCGCGGGCGGTTTTGGCATCAACGTGGTCGTAGGGAATTTTGCGCCCAGTTTGCAAGGTTAAACCGTATAACAGCGTGCGTTGCGACACCATGCAGCGTGCGCCTTTTTTCTCCCAATGCGGGTCAAAATAGTTGTGTTTGACTAAATGCGTGGCGACCGCTTCTATCCATTCGGGTTCTATTTTTGCCACGGTGCGGGCATAGACTTTGCTGGTTTCCACTTGTTCAGCCGCCATTATCCATTTGGGTTTGGCTTTGTGTTGTCCCGATCCAGGGAAGATAAAAAATTTTAACCCCCGCGCTCCCATGTATTCATATTGTTCATGGCGAAAACCAATATTCGATAACAGCCCTGTTAATAACGCTCTATGCACATTCTCATAAGCCGCCTCAGTGGTGTTAAGCGGCATTTTTAAATCCCCTTTCATCACCTGCATAATCTGCGAGTGAATATCAAACCATTCACGCATTCGTAAATACGATAGGAAATTATCAGAACAGTATTTACGCAGTTTGCTATTGGATAAGTGCTTTTTCTGCACTTCAAAGGTGTTCCAAATATTTAACAGCGTCAAAAAATCCGATTCAGGATGACGAAACACGAGGTGTTTTGCGTCTGCTTGCTGCATTTTATCAGCGGGTTTTTCGCGTGGGTCTTGCACGCTTAACGCTGACACGATAATGGCGACTTCGGTTAAACAGCCTTCGTCATGCGCCGCTAATAACATTCGCGCCAGTTTGGGGTCGGTGGGGAATTGCGCCAATTTCGCGCCTGTTTCGGTCAGCTTGCCCGCTTTATCCAGTGCGTTGACTTCGTGCAGCATGGTTTTACCGTCACGAATCATCTTGTCTTCGGGCGGTTCAAGAAAGGGGAAATCTTCAATATCGCCCAATTTCAACGCCGTCATTTGTAAAATAACGGCTGATAAATTGGTGCGCATGATTTCAGGTTCAGTGAATTCAGGACGCGCTTCGTAATCTTCGCGGGAATACAGACGAATACAAATCCCTTCGGCAACCCGTCCACACCGACCTGCACGTTGATTCGCGCTGGATTGAGAAATGCGTTCTATCGGTAAACGTTGAATTTTACTGCGATGACTGTAGCGACTGATACGCGCATGACCTGTGTCAATCACGGCACGAATCCCTGGAACGGTGAGCGACGTTTCGGCGACATTGGTGGCTAATACGATGCGAATTTTGCCGCCTTTGGGATTAAAGACGCGCTCTTGTTCACTAACACTCAATTTAGAATACAGCGGTAGAATTTCGTATTGATTGGGATGGTGTTTTTTTAATGAATCGGTGGTTTCTCTTATTTCGCGCTCGCCGCTTAAGAAAATCAAAATATCGCCGCGCAAATCCCGATACAGTTCATCGACCGCATCTAAAATGGCGTGTTGTAATTCATCACCTGTTTCGTCATCTTCTTCGGTTTCGCGTTCAATCGGACGGTAACGCATTTCCACAGGATACGTTCGCCCTGAGACTTCAATAATCGGCGCGTTATTAAAATGCGTGGCAAAGCGTTCAGGGTCTATGGTTGCCGAGGTGATGATGAGTTTTAAATCAGGGCGTTTCGGCAACAACCATTTCATGTAGCCGAGCAGAAAATCAATGTTTAAACTGCGCTCGTGCGCTTCATCAATGATGATGGTGTCGTATTGATTTAAGTAAGGATCGTTTTGTGATTCGGCGAGCAAAATCCCATCGGTCATTAATTTAACCAAGGATTCAGCGTGAGTTTTATCATTAAAACGAATTTTATACCCCACCGATTTACCCATCGGTTCGCCCAATTCTTCGGCAATTCTATCTGCAACGGTTCGCGCCGCAATGCGTCGTGGTTGGGTGTGACCAATAAATCCCGCCGCGCCGCGTCCGATGCTTAAACAAATTTTTGGTAACTGCGTGGTTTTACCCGACCCCGTTTCACCGCACAAAATCAGCACTTGATTGGCTTTAATCAACTCCGCAATGTCATCTTTTTTACCCGTGACAGGTAAATCTGGAAAATTAAGCGGTGGAATGCTGGCAAGGCGTTTGTTTCTTAAGGAAACCGATTTTTCAATGCGGCTTGCCAGTGCAGTCAAGGCATCGGTGACATTCTTACCTTTATTAAACTCACTACGAAATTTATCCAATTGACGCTTAAAGCCCTGTCTATCTTGGTTCAAACAAAACGGTAACTGCTGGCTAAGGTGTTTAATCATGCGGAGACTGAAAATCAAATTAGGGCATTATACCGTTAAAGCAATATTATAGTGGTGTCCCAAAATCCAGACAGTAGTTTAAGCCATGCTTTGTCATAAAATCGAGGTTAAAAAGGAGTGACGATTGTTGAAGTATATGAACACGATGTTTTTGAAGCGGAAATTTGCGATATAAAAGGTCAATCCTACGCTTTAAAAACATAAAGCATCATGCCCCTGTTTTAGAACAAGAAGCGGCTTGATTCCATAGGATTTACCGAGAAACGAACACACCCATTCGAGCAATAGATGCGAGCGATGCGCCTCCTACCGTCGACACATCCTGTGGCACTATATAATCAGGGTATCCATTAAATCAATCATAAATTCCATTTCTTCGTCTTCAACTTTAGCCCACGCATTAAAGCCTAGACTATTTAAAACATTTTTTCCCTTGTCATCGTTATTCATGGAAAGTAACAGGGCTTGAATTTCAGTTTGCCTCTCGGCTAATTTTGGACCTATCATTAATGAATGGTGAATCACGCTAATTTGACTGCGCACTAAAATTTTCAACTGCTTTTTCGTTAAATTTGATAAGTCATCGAATGCTTTTGCTAGAAATATACCTACATCTGCTTTGTCTTGTATTAGATTTTTTACGATAAGAATATGGTTGTTGCAAAAACAAGTTTGTATATTGCTTGCATCAAGATCGCCTACTTCTAACATAATCATGCCTATCATGTGTACATCGGGATCTTCTGTGACGGCAACGCGGATACCTGTTGGTAGCTGTGCCACGTCTTCTACGGGGTTATTGGCATTGACGGCAATAATGGCTTCATCAGAAATGCCTTCGGCTTTAACTAGCGGTAAAAAACCTTTTTCACGCACTAGCATCGCTGCGTCGAAGGGGTTGGCGTAAATTAAATCGATTTGATTGGCTTGAATAGCGGTGCGTTGCGCTTGAAAGTCATCGTATAGCTCCAAATGTATGGCTTCGCCTGTTTGTATTTGTAGCCAAGTATTAAAAATATACCAGCCAGCCAGATAATTAGGCGAAAAATCTGGACTTACGGTGAATGTGTACGACACGATAAACCTCCTTTGTTAAAATAATGTCGGATAGAGTTGAATACACTCGTTTACTTTTGTTCGTGAGGGTTTTCGACGGACTGAGGTATATCCTACTACTTGACCGTTTCTGATATTGGGAATAACAGTGGCTTTAACCCAATAGTAGCCGCCATCTTTACGCAAATTTTTAACGATGCCTTGCCATTTCTCGCCTTTGTTGACGGTGTCCCATAAATCTTTAAAGGCAACGGAGGGCATATCAGGGTGTCTTAGAATGGAATGAGGGGCATTGATGAGTTCCTCTTCACGGTATCCCGACATTTCTACAAATGACTGGTTGACGTGAGTAATAATGCCAGCTTTGTCGGTGGTTGATACGATGAGTTTACCGTCTGGGTAAGGCGTTTCAATTTCGGTGTAATAGATTTTTCTTGGGGTGCTGCCATATAGATTAAGGATAGCTTCTTTATACTCTCCGACTATATTTTCTAGCTGCATATCTTGGAGCATAGATGCTTTTCCTATAGTGACTAGCGTTTATCTACAATAAATCAGCGATACTAGCAGCGGCTCGTTTCACATCAAGAAAAATCAGTCCTAGCTTCGCATTAGGTTTTGCCAAAACAGTTAGTACCGATTCTGCACCTGCATAAGTCATCAGAACATAGCCTTTAGCTCCTTTAATCAGCACTTGCTCTAATGCGCCTCTTGCTAGTTCTTGAGCTGTTCTATCACCCAAAGAAAGCATGGCGGCACTCATCGCTCCCACTCTGTCTTCATCCATGCTACTAGGCAATACCGATGCTATCATTAAGCCATCTGTGGATATAACACCAGAGGCTTCAATATCGGCTGATGTTCCATTCAGTTCCGTTAACACGGAAGTCAACATATCTGCTCTCATAGTCTATTTGTCTCCTCGTTAATGTGAATGTACTTTAAGCACAGTAATATCTTTAAATTTAGCTCAACTACACGATTACATTCTAATTGCTTAAAAGTGATCGACTATAGCAAATCAGCAATATTGGCTGCTGCCCGCTTTACATCAAGAAAAATCAGTCCTAGCTTCGCATTAGGTTTTGCCAAAACGGTTAGTACCGATTCTGCACCTGCATAAGTCATCAGAACATAGCCTTTAGCACCTTTAATCAACACTTGTTCCAATGTCCCTCTTGCCAATTCTTGAGCTGTTCTATCCCCCAAAGAAAGCATAGCGGCACTCATCGCTCCCACTCTGTCTTCATCCATGCCACTAGGCAATACCGATGCTATCATTAAGCCGTCTGTGGATATAACACCAGAGGCTTCAATATCGGCTGATGTTCCATTCAGTTCCGTTAACACGGAAGTCAACATATCTGCTCTCATATTAGATTCCTTTTTTTCATTATGTGCGTACCATTAAAAATTAACTACTTTTGTCTGCGTAGCGGATGCTTAGTGTCCAAACCAGAGAAACAAAATCGGGTTGGTTAAAATGAGGAATACCCGAAATGGCAATAACAAAGCGGTTTTGACCAATAAATAACGGCCAAAAGCCCACATGACTGTTGCCAAAAACATCAACGACCGCCCATGCATTACTTCCCAGTCCCATATTATTCCGAAGTAATCCCGAACGACGATCATGAACGGTTGCAATTTCTGCACTTAAAGCAGACAACTCTTCAGCAACTTCATGTGGAAAACCAATGCTCACCAGATAAAATCCCTCTTTATCAGCGAGTAGCACTTTACCATTTTCTGAAATACCACCCAGTAAGTCAGGCAAAATATCCTCTAGTGCGCCCGCAGGGTATTGTTTCGCCGACTCTATGCCCTGAACCCAGCCTAGTTTTTGGCAATGATGCAGTAATTCTAAACATTTTTGTTCATCATCATACTCGGTCAAGGAGTGTAAGGTTTCAAGATTAAGGCTTGGCGTTTGTTGTTGTAGCAAGATATTTTTTAAGAATTGACGTGGTTTATCCTTGTCCATAGAACTCACGGCATAATAAGCACCTGCGGGAGTGAGATACAAATAGAGTCCTTCCGTTAAAGAGTAGTGACTCATTGATTATTCCTCTAATCCAGGATCCAATGAGTAGAGTAATGATTGTATTAAAATAGAAATATCGTTTCTGACTCTGGCATCAACGGCAAAAACGGGTAACTTTAAGCCCATACCACCTAGCTGAACTTGGTAATCGTGAATGGTTGGTTTTGCACTCACATCCATTTGTGTCACACCGATAGCCACCGCAGTATCACCAATAAATTTACTGAAAGCATCCAAAAAAAACTTCATATCGACAAAGGGGTCAGCACGGGTATTATCAAGCAACAACACTAAACCAATGCCGCCTGTCACTAAAATATCCCACATGAAATCAAAACGCTCTTGCCCAGGCGTTCCGTAAAGGTGTAGTTTTTCGCCACCTGGCAAATTCATTACACCATAGTCCATCGCAACCGTGGTTGCAGACTTTTTGGATTTAGCCATATCACTAGCAGCGGCATCTGTTTTTATAGGAGGCAGGTCGCTGATTGAATGAATAGCTGTAGTCTTCCCCGCACCCACAGGACCTGTAAAAATAATCTTATATTGACTCATAATCTATTTATTCCGTAAGGCACAGTTATTAACTGCGTAATTTGCTCATAATTCGACTGAGAAAACCTTTATTTTTGTTTGCTTTGATTTCAGTTGATTGTGCTACTAAGGCATCAGCTTCCCTTCTTGCCTGACCTGTCAGCCCTAACGCGCAGGCAGCACTGATAAAAACAAAAACATATTGCGGTTTAATATTCAGAACTTCTGCGACATTGCCTAAGGTTCTAGGACCTCTAATCAAGAGTGCCGAAATGCGCAAAGCATGAGGTGTAATGAGTAAACGGGTAAAGTTAGGCCAGTTTTTTAAATAAACTGGGTGAGTAATATCAATGGAAATGGGATACCTTCCTTTTGATGCCCAACAGGCTACTTTCCATAAAAAAGCATCCATGGAATGAAATTTTTCCAATGATCTTGATAAAGAAGATGATTCAAACGTTAGCTGAGTTGTAGACATCTTTCCATCCAAGGTATTACTGATGACTAATCCAGAAAATGCGCGAAGTTGTTTGTCATCTGCATCTAACCATATTTCATCATTTTGTGGAAAAATAATAAGCGGACTCCAGCCTGAATTTAGCTGCATTATTTCGTTTTGTTCAAGACTTATTTTAAAAGCGGACTCAACATAGCTCTGAAAATAGTCTTTTGGATTGTATTTTGCAATAGCAAATTGTTTTGGATCATTGACATCAATGCCTGGAATATTACCAATGAACGCATTAAAGCTTTTTTCATTTAGCTGCATAGCCGCTTGATGTTTTGCGGTCTTTTTTTGTTCGTCATTATTGATAACAAACGATTTAAGATTGGATTTTTCTGCTTTTTCAATGAGGGATTCAGCAGGAACAGGATTATTTTTAACAGTTGATTGAGTCGGAGGAGTATCCTCGTTTGGTCTTAATTTTCCTATCAAAGCACTCGCTTTATTAAGTACAGCCAGCATATCATCGGTTTTTACTGGCTTTTTGATATACAAAACATAGTCTAACGTGCCGTCGCGTAATGATAGTGCAATAGCGGGTCTATAGGGTTTCTTAGCGTGATGCTCGGCGATTAGTTTTCCTGCGTCCATTGTATCAGCATCAAAAATATCAATACTTGCATCGCTATCATTAACCACCACAGCCGCACCTCTGCATGGTCCTTGCAAATACATCACCATTGTTTTGGATGTCCGCTCTTCCATGCCGTGTAGTGCAACCTTTAATGGACTTTTGCTTTTATCCATTGTTATTCTGCCCTTTAAAATAATTATTTAATTGATTCCAGTCATCCGTCATGCCTACGCCCAACCGAGTTAATTTAGCCATCATTTGATGAAACCCACTTGAATCACCTGTCAATTTGTAAAGGTCACATAACTCCTGACGCAAATCTTGTCTTTCTGGCTGCACTAAAATAGCCTCCTCAAGCACTTTTTTTGCCTCATCCAATTGGCTATATTCAATATGATCAAGCGCGATGGCTAAAGGGTCATCCTCTTTTTCTTCCTTCTCAATCTGCTGAATCAGCTTATTAACACCGACCAGTCCTTTACTAAAAATCGAGTATTGATTCCCTGACAGTAGATTAATATCCGTGTGTTTACCTTTCAAATAAACCTTGAGTTCTTCAAATTGCTCTGTTGTCAATCGAGATTTCGCACCTAGTATAACGCGCCAACTAATGGGCTGACCTTGCCGATTTAAAACAATCAAAAAATCGACAATAGCCGCAAAAAGCTGTTTGTTTAGATTTTTTTGAAAACAGTAAGATATTCGCTGCACATGACTAGTTAGTTGCTTAGGTTTTTTAGCAATCAGAAACACCAGTTTTTCTAGGCTTTCGTTAGGTTGCAAAACTTCCGCACTGCCCCAAAGGATACCTGTATTTTTTAGGGAGAAATGCCCTTCTACTTCTGATTTCTCAGGAACATCACCGTCATCACAAGTAACCAAATGGGTATTATTACTCATATAATAATTTCTTAATATCAGGGTTAGAGAATAGCTTTAAGTTATCATTTTACAAGCCTATTGCCTAATAAAAATCTACAAGCATTTCTGTGACAAAATTACATCAATTTAGTCATTCTAGGCAAATGTTGGCTGTTTTTACAAAGACCGCTTCCAAAACACATAAGCAATAACAATGTGTTTTTAAACGCACAATTATAGACAGCCAATAAAATAATTGTTTACTTGATTACATTAATCATTAATATCAAAAACATAGATAAGCATTACTTTTCCAGCTTAACGTTTAAAGTTTGACTGGATAGCGTAGCATAAAAAGCAAAAACCGTAGTTGAATTCAACATTTTCCCACATTTTAACGGCATACCATGTAAAATTACCCACACACAATCGTAATTTTAGGATGTATTCAACGTGTTTAGAGGAACAACCATACTTTCTGTTCGTAGAGCGGGCAAAGTTGTCATCGGCGGTGATGGTCAAGTCACCTTAGGCAATACAGTGATGAAGAGCAACGCCCGCAAAGTGCGCAGATTATATCACGGGAAAATCATTGCGGGTTTTGCAGGTGCGACAGCCGATGCGTTCATGCTATTTGAACTCTTTGATGCCAAAATAGAAAAAAGTAACGGTAATTTAACCAAAGCCGCTGTAGCAATGGCAAAAGAATGGCGTACTGACCGCGCTTTACGCAAGCTTGAAGCCTTGCTTATCATTGCCGATGCCAAAACTTCGCTGATTATTTCAGGTTCTGGTGACATCATTGAACCCGAATATAATTTACTGGCGATTGGTTCAGGCGGTATGTATGCCCAAGCAGCGGCGCGTGCTTTATTGGAAAATACCAATCTAAGTGCGCGAGAAATTGTCGAACGCTCACTCAATATTGCCGCTGATACTTGTATTTATACCAATCACAATTTGCGTATAGAAGAACTAGACGCAGAGCTGGACACCGAACTAGACGCAGAACCTAACGAGTAAAATCATGACCCAAATGACCCCGAAAGAAATCGTAAGTGAGTTGGACAAACACATTATTGGTCAAGCCAACGCCAAACGTGCAGTAGCTATTGCGCTACGCAACCGCTGGCGCAGACAACAAGTCGATATTGCCTTACGCGATGAAATTACTCCCAAAAACATTCTTATGATTGGACCTACAGGGGTTGGTAAAACCGAAATCGCCCGCCGTCTTGCCCGATTAGCTAACGCACCCTTCATAAAAATAGAAGCCACTAAATTTACCGAAGTCGGTTATGTTGGACGTGATGTCGATTCCATCATCCGTGATTTGGTCGATACCGCTGTTAAAATGACCCGCGTGGCTGAAATGGAAAAAATGCACACCAAAGCCTTTGATACCGCTGAAGAACGCGTATTAGATATTTTATTGCCTAGAGCCGATGGCGGAATGTTATCGGACACCGAAGCCTCCACACGGCAAAAAATGCGCAAAAAACTGCGTGAAGGTAATCTGGATGACAAAGAAATCGAAATCGACGTTCACGTTGCCCCAATGGGCGTAGAAATTATGGCCCCTCCGGGTATGGAAGAAATGACCAGCCAATTGCAAAGTATGTTTCAAAGTATGGGTTCTGGCAAGATGCGCTCACGCAAAATGACGGTCAAAAAAGCGATGCAAACCTTGCAGGAAGAAGAAGCCGAAAAGCTGGTCAATGAAGAAGAAATCCGCCTGCGTGCTGTCGAAGCCGTCGAACAAAATGGCATCGTGTTTCTGGATGAAATCGACAAAATCTGTAAACGTTCAGAAATGGGCGGCGGTGGCGGCGAAGTCTCGCGTGAAGGTGTGCAACGTGACTTATTGCCGTTAGTTGAAGGCAGCACCGTCAGCACCAAATACGGCACAATTAAAACTGATCACATTCTGTTTATCGCCTCAGGCGCGTTTCATGTCAGCAAACCCTCTGATTTAATCCCCGAATTACAAGGTCGTTTTCCGATTCGCGTTGAACTCAATGCACTGACTGCCGATGATTTTATCCGCATTCTAACCGAACCCAACGCCTCACTCACTGAACAATATGAAGCATTGTTAGCCACCGAAGGCGTGTCGTTAAGCTTTCACGAAAGTGGTATTAAACGCATTGCTGAACTGGGTTTTCAAGTCAACGAAACAACTGAAAATATCGGTGCAAGACGCTTGCACACCATGCTAGAACGCCTGTTAGAAGAAATTTCCTTCAACGCACCTGATTTAATGGACAAAACCATCATCATTGATGAAGCCTATGTCGATGGACATTTAACTGAATTTGCCGAAGACGAAGATTTAAGTCGTTATATTTTGTAACAATGGCACACACACACCACTCTCACGAGCATTCACATCACCACCCGAAGCATCAAAGTGGGCGGGCGTTTGCCATTGCCATCGTCTTAAATACGGGCTTTGTGATAATCGAGTTTATCTATGGTTTTATTGCTAATTCCACTGCATTAATCGCAGATGCAGGACATAACTTGTCCGATGTCTTGGGCTTGGTGTTGGCGGGTGGTGCAATACTGTTAGCGCGTAAACAACCCAGCAAACGCTACACTTACGGCTTGCGCAGCACCTCGATACTCGCCGCGCTTGCTAATGCTATGCTGTTATTAGTGGCGTGTGGGGCGATTGCGTGGGAAGCGATAGAACGCTTTAATCAGCCGCCTGTGGTCGAAAGCCTTACTGTGTCAGCCATTGCAGGTGTGGGTATTATTATTAATAGTATATCCGCGTTACTGTTCCTTAAAGGCAGTCAGCATGATATGAATATTCGTGGTGCGTATCTGCACATGGCGGCAGATGCGGCGGTGTCGTTAGCCGTGGTTATTGTTGGTTTAGTGATGTTTTATACCAATGATTATTATTGGCTAGACCCTGCGATTACTTTATTAATCGTCCTCGTCATCGTCATAGGCACATGGAGTTTATTGCGTGAATCCATGCGTCTCGCGCTCAGTGCTGTGCCTGAAAACATAGACGGCACTGCAATTGAAGCTTATTTACGCCACACGAATGGCGTAACTGATTGCCACGATTTACACATTTGGGGATTAAGCACCACTGAAACCGCGCTCACCGTGCATTTAGTCATGCCCAATGGTTGCCCTAGTGATGCTTTTATAGACGACATCGCCCACACCCTAGAACATGATTTTTCCATTCATCATTGCACCTTGCAAATTGAACAAGGCGAGACCAATCATGTTTGTTCACTGACACCCAAACGACACGCACACTAAACTTATGCGCTTAACTAATAAACCCTGTAACAGCAGACCGACTGATCTCATTCTGCACCAGCTTTCTAATAGCCTTGAAATTCATTTTGATGACGGCAAAATCTTCAACCTGCCTTGTGAATACCTGCGCGTTTATACGCCTTCAGCCGAAGCTCTAGGTCACGGTGCAGGACAAGAAATATTACAAGTCGGTAAAGAAAACGTTGGCATTACCGAAATTAAACCTGTCGGCAATTACGGCATCACCCCCGTATTCACCGATGGACACAACAGCGGCATTTATACTTGGGATTTACTCTATCAATTGGGTAATGACTACTGCACACTATGGACAAACTACCTGCAAGAGCTACAAAATGCAGGTCATCAACGACACACCTCACACTAAACAGAGAACCATCATGACTACAAACACCACCCATTTTGGCTTTAAAGAAGTCGCCACCGAAGACAAAGTTAAATTGGTGCGCGGCGTATTTGATTCAGTTGCAGGACAATACGACATCATGAACGACCTCATGTCGATGGGCGTACACCGCATCTGGAAGCGCGTTGCCGTGCAACTCAGCAACGTTCGTCAAGGCGAACAAGTGCTAGATTTAGCAGGTGGCACAGGCGATTTAACCACCCTATTTGAACAACGCGTCGGCAAAAACGGACAAGTCGTCCTAGCCGACATCAACTCCGAAATGCTACGCACAGGACGCAATCGCCTCATCGACAAAGGCTTAGTCGGCAACATCCTCTACGCCCAAGTCAACGCCGAATGCCTACCGTTCGCCGATAACACCTTCGATTGCGTCTGTATCGCCTTCGGCTTACGCAACGTCACCGATAAAGATGCCGCCTTACGCTCCATGTACCGTGTATTAAAACCAGGTGGTCGCGTCATCGTGCTGGAATTTTCCCACCCCGTTGATAAAATCACCGAAAAAGTCTACGATTTCTACTCATTCAAACTCCTGCCAAAAATCGGCAAAGTGGTTGCCAAAGATGAAGACAGCTACCGCTACCTAGCCGAATCCATCCGTATGCACCCCAAGCAAGACGAACTCAAAGCTATGATGGAAAACGCAGGGCTAGAACGTTGTGAATATTTCAATATGACGCAAGGGATTGTTGCAGTACACAGAGGCTACAAATTTTAAATAAAGTCTCGTTCCCACGCGCCGCGTTGAACACACTGTACTTGTGGAAACTAAATAACTAGGAGAATAATCATGTATCGTCTAGGCTGGATTTTTTCCAAATGGATTGCAAAAATCGGACTGCCTTTATTAATAAAAGTGGAGATTATTCATGATAATGAAGCCAATGTTTATATTGCCACCAGTTCAGATTTAACAGGCTTAATTGTTGAAGCCGATACCTTAGACGAACTAGAAAAAGAAGTATTGGAATTAGTGCCTGAATTATTAACTCTCAATAATTTAACATTACCCACTAAATCCAATACACGCCTAGCCTTTTTTCAGCCACCGATTGCAATATGAATGGCTATGAAAAACAAGTAAAAGAACTGTTACTTAAACATGGTTATAAACTGATTCGTACTGGTAAAGGTTCGCATGAAATATGGGCATCAGATAATGGTGATTCTGTGACAGTTAATCATGTTTGTAAATCACGACATACTGCCAATGCGATTATGAAAGCGGCGAATATTAAGCATCGTTTTTGAGGAACAGTGAATGACCGTTATATATGAAAGTAAATGAGATTTTGAACCTATTAAAAGAAGACGGCTGGTATCTTGTCACAACACGCGGAAGTCATCGTCAATTCAAACACCCAAATAAAATTGGACGTGTTACCGTATCGGGAAAACCCAGTGATGATTTAGCTATCGGTACGTTAAACAGCATACTCAAACAAGCAAAACTCAAGGAGTAACTCATGCGTTACGCAATCGTTGTTGAAAAAGCAGAAAATAATTATTCAGCCTACGTCCCAGATTTGCTAGGTTGCGTTGCCACAGGCGATACCATCGAAGACGCTGAGCGTGAAATTCGTACCGCTATCGAACTGCATCTTGAAGGCATGATTGAAGATGGTTTACCCATCCCACAGCCAACCAGTATTGTTGAATATATTGAAGTGGCAGCTTAAAAAATGGTTGTGTAGCTTGGGTTAGGCGATAGCCGTAACCCAACATAATGCGATGATATTATCGGGTTATGCTAACACGACCTACAAATTACAAACCAAATAAATTGAAATAATAATGAGTGAAAAATTTAAAAATAAAATAGAAGCAACAGATACTAGTATCAACAAGTTGTTAAAAGATCAGAAGTTTACTATTGATTATTTTCAACGTGAATATCGGTGGCAGGAAAAACATATTAAAATTTTGATGGAAGACCTAACCACTACTTTCTTAAAATCACATGACAGTAAACACAAACGGTCAGAAGTATCAAATTATCAAAGTTATTATTTAGGGCCAGTAGTATTTAATATTAATCCAGATAACGGTAAAAAATCAATTATTGATGGTCAACAACGAATTACATCTATTACGTTACTGCTTATTTATCTTAATCACTTACAAAAGGATAAAGAGCAAAAAGTACCGATAACTGAGCTTATTTTTTCAGAAAAGTATGGCGATAAGTCATTCAATATGACCGATGAAATGAGAGAACCATGTTTGAAAGCATTATTTGAATGCGGCGACTATACCGTAAATGATAATGATGATGACGAAACAGTTCAAAACATAGTAAACCGCTATGAAGATATTATGCAATCTTTTCCAGAAGAACTAATGCAAAATGCTTTGCCATTTTTTATTGATTGGTTAATAGAAAACGTTGTTATTGTTGAGATAACCGCTTATTCAGATGAAAATGCCTACACCATTTTTGAAACCATGAATGATAGAGGACTTAACCTTACTCCAACTGAAATGCTTAAAGGTTATGTTTTATCTAAGATTACGGATAAAAAACAACGAAATGAAATTAATCAACTATGGAAAAAAGAAATACAAAAACTGCATGAATATGGTGAAAATACCGATCAAAGTTTTTTTCAAGCATGGTTCAGGAGTAAATATGCTGACTCCATTAGAGCTGGTAAAGCTGGATCAGAAGATAAAGATTTTGAATTAATAGGGTCACGTTTTCATAGTTGGTTTAAGGATAATCACACATCTTTGTTTAAACTTAAAACAGCAGATAATTTTTACAATTACTTTAAAAATCAATTTCCATTTTTTGTTAAATGGTATTTAAAAATTCGGGATGCTCAAAATAATTTTAATTCATCTATGCCTCATGCAAACTACATTCGCTACTGGGGAATTGCAGAATCTTTACAAGACCCTTTGTTGTTAGCTTCTATCAATATAGAAGACGACCATAATACGATACAAAAGAAAATTGATTTTGTATCTCGTTATATCGAAACTTTTACCGTTAGAAGAGCAATTAACTATCATAAGTTTGGACAAACATCTATTAAATATACTATGTTTAATATTATTAAACTTATTAGAAATAATGATACTTCAAAGCTTTGTTTAAATCTTACAGCAGAAATTGAAAAACTAGCTGATAGCTGGAATGGAGTATGGGAATTTGGTTTACATGGTATGAATCGAAATTTTGTAAAACATCTTCTTTCTCGCATATCCAGCTATATTGATAGCCTTGTTGGTAAAAGTACTACTTATGCGGATTATCACCACCCAAATGGAAAGCCATTTGAAATAGAGCATATTTGGGCTGATAAATTTAGAGAACATAAAGATGAATTCACACAGGAAAATGATTTTCAAAATTGGAGAAACTCAATAGGTGCGCTCATACTTTTACCCAATGGAACAAATCAATCTTTTAATAGCGATAAATATGCTGTTAAGATTCAACATTACTTGAAAGAAAACACATTCGCACAAACATTACATTCTGACTATTACTCGAAAAATCCCAATTTTCTAAAGTCACCAGATATTAGGCGTTTAAAGTTTAAAGCTCATCCACAATTTAAAAAAGCCGATATAGAAGAACGGCAAAAATTAGTTCAGTGTATTTGTGAAAAACTATGGTCTGTTGATTATTTTAAATGAACGATAGTTAGGTTGCCGCTTTTTGACAACCCAACAACACAACTGAATAAACAAAATTAATAATAATCTCTATGAATCACTACATTCAAACAATAAATGAAAAACTCTACCCAAAAATAAACTCTACTTATAAAGTATTAGATTTATTTGCAGGCTGTGGTGGTTTGTCATTAGGTTTTGAAGCGGCTGGTTTTACAACGATTGCTTATGAAATGGAACAAGCAGCGGTTGATACTTATAACAAAAACCTGCACGGTCATTGTATTGCTCAAAAATTAACCGCAGATACCTGTTATCAACATACTGTTGATATTATTATCGGTGGCCCGCCTTGTCAGCCTTTCAGTGTGGGTGGACAACAAAAAGGCTTTAGTGATGAAAGAAACGGCTTTCCAGTTTTTATTAAAGCGGTTCAAGAATTAAAACCTAAACTATGGTTATTTGAAAATGTACGCGGAATGCTGTATGCAAATAAAGCCTATTTTGAAAAAATAATAGATGATTTATCGACTATGGATTACTCAATTAGTTATCAATTATTGAATGCAGTAAATTATGGTATTCCTCAAAATAGAGAACGATTATTTGTTATTGGGCATCGTAACGATTTTAATTTTCCAAAATTAGGATGTCATAAAGTAACCGTGCAGGAAGCCATTGGTGATTTAATTAATACTATTCATGATGAAAGTAAAATATTAACCGCCTCTATGGATACTTATATTGCCAAATATGAAAAAGCTTCGCATTGTATTAACCCCAGAGATTTATATTTACATAAACCAGCCAGAACATTAACTTGCCGTAATATTGCGGGTTCTACTGGCGATATGCAACGAGTTAAATTAGCCGATGGTAGGCGTAGACGACTTTCTGTCAGAGAAGCAGCACGCTTACAAAGCTTTCCTGACTGGTTTGAATTTATGGGGTCAGAAACACAACAGTTTTATCA
>CAIUVX010000046.1 GCA_903902705.1 uncultured Methylococcales bacterium | reverse complement strand
TAAGAAAACATATAGGAATATCAGATGTTTTTTATCTAATCTTCCTTATCGTTTAAATGAACGTTTTTTCTATGCTTTTTGATCTATTGAGTAATGATGGTTAAGGCTTCCCAAAAAATAACAGGTTAAACAGGGTTAAATTTGGGAAGCTTGAAAATGTCATAAGACCACGCCATCTGTGGCTTTACAATAAATCCTATGAGACACCTTGATGTCTTTTGTTTAAACGTACCCAAAAACGGCGTATTTTATCCGATATATCCTATTTTTACACGTATATCGGCTGTACCTGAATCGATGGCGTCTTTGTTATAAAGAGCCGCGATTAAATTAGCCTGATAAACCATGCCTACCAAGCGATTTTCGCCGTTTACAATGGGAATCTGCCGATAGCCTTGAGTTGACATCAAAGGAATAAGCTCGGCTATATGGGCAGTTTCTGGCAACACACTCACAGAGGCCGTCATAATATGGCCGACGGATTCCGGTTTATTAGTCGTTAAGCTAGGCGAGCGGCGGATAAACGCCCGAAACTTCTCTTGAAACGTGTCATTGTCGCCCACGCTAATAAATTTAAAAAAATCATTCCAGGTGATAATGCCAATCACACGTCTTGCCCTGTCGATAACCGGCATGGCTTTCAGTTTTTCACTGTGCATGATTCTCCAGGCCTCATCAACTGCTGTGCCGTATTCAACAGCCAGGATAGGTTTAACCATAATATCCGCACAGCTGATCGCGCCCCGATAGCGTTTAAAACTGTGCAACTGGGCGTCGGTCAGCAATCTGCTCAAATCACCTTTCGAGACATCCATAAACAGGTTCATGTTGTCTAGTGCTTGTTCCAAATCCTGTTCTGAAATACCGGTACGCTGGGAATCTTGAATAGGAGTGCCGTGTTGATGCTTTTTATCGTCAGTTTTATGCGGAATAATCGGATATTCACCCTGTAATATCCAGCGGTTAATGATAACCGCCGTCATCAGCATAATTGCGACATTTAAGCCCACCGGCATCAGTACGAAACCATACCCTAGAGAAGTGATCGCCCCCCCCGCCATAACGGGGGTGAGCGCTGTCGCCGCTCCAGGCGGATGTAAACATCTAAGCAACAGCATCGCTAGGACACTTCCGCCAACGGCACAAGCCGATGCGAAAACAGGATTGGTCAACAGGTGGGCGCAAACCAAACCAATGGTCGCTGATACCAGTTGTCCACCAACCAGAGGCCAGGGTTGGGCAAGCGGGCTATTAGGGATGATAAATAAAATAACAGCCGATGCCCCCATCGAGGCAACGAGGATGGGATTTGCCGTGCCTGGACTGATTTGCTGAGTTATCCATGCCGTCAATAAGATGACGGTAAAACATGAAGCAACAGAAATCAGCTTATCTTTAATGCTTAATTTGACCGGATCAACCGTTATAAAACGCAAAAGATGTTTAGCGTTCATTTTGTTAGGCACTGTTCAGGATGGTGTGGACAAAAAAGCATCTGCGTAAATATCCTTCATCGCAGCACCTTTAAGATAGGTCATTTTTTTCATTTTATTGACCATTTCTGGATGACCGCAGAGAAACACGCGCCAATCTTTTAAATCGCTAAATGCAGCCAACGCCACTTCGTTGACACGTCCCTGACTGAAGCCTTCAGGAACCTGTTTGCCAGAAATGCAGGGGACATAGTGAAAATTTTGATATTGATTGGCAAGTTGGCGCAATTCATCAATCCGGTAAAGGTCTCCAACTTCACGACTGCCATGAAATAGATAAATAGGGCCGTAATGCCCATGTGCAAGGGCATCGGTAAGAATCCCCGCGAGCGGAGCCAAGCCGGTTCCAGTGCCTACCAAGAGTAGGCCTTGTTCGCCTCGTTCGGGCAGATAAAAACAATGTCCACGTGGCTCGGATACGGCGATAGCATCCCCAACCTTAAGTTGGTCATGCAACCATTCACTAAACCGTCCACCCGGTAAGCGGCGGATATGAAGCTCTAAAGTATTAGATGCTTGCGGTATGTTAGCGATGGAATAGCTGCGGGTTAATCCGTCAGATCTCTGTAGGTTAACAAATTGTCCGGCGTTAAACTCGAACGCATTCTGAAAAGCTATGATCAACAGCAGGGTATTTCTATTGAGCATTTTATTAACCACAACCATGCCTTCTGTATAGAACTCGGACTGATCCGGCAGTTTAATCACCATGTCCTGTTCAGGTTGACACAAACAGGCAAGAAAGTGGTTGCGTTTTATGAGGGTGTTTTTTAAGCCGGCCTGGGCCGCTTTTGGTGGAGGCGTATCTGGACTGCGCACCATGCAGCTATGACAGGTACCCTTTTTACAGGCGTAGGAAATATTTACGTGTTCACGCAATAACGCATCTAGAACTGTTTCACCAGGTTGGCAAGAATAAGTGTTTTCTTCAATCGTTATTTTGTACATCATCCTACCGATAACAAGGACTCCATAATGTTAGTCAATATCAAGGTTAAACATTATGGAGTGGTGTTGAATTATTTACCTGCCCAATACATCATTGCGTGTAGTTTCACAAATCGCCACTACTTCAGCGATAAGTTCTTTTGAAACATTTAACTCCTCCAATGTTGCCCCTAAATTTTCTACGACTGCATCGAAATGGCTATCATCCAAACCCATCTTAACAAGGTGAGCATGGCCTTTGCGCATATCTTCGCCGGTATAGTTATGTGGGCCGCCAAATGCCATGGTTAAAAAGCTTTTTGTTTAGCGGCTTGTTTTTCCATATCAACGTTGTCGAAGAATCGGTTGATACGGTAATCATTTAATACCTTGCGGTAAAAAATATCAACAGCTGCATTGACTGCTGGTTCTCCGCCTAGTCTTTCATAAAGCGTTTTTTCCATGTTTACTTTCTCATTGTTTTCTTGGTTAGTCATTATTGTTTTCCTAAGTGGTAGTTGGCTTTTGTAACCAAAAAGTCTCGGCTACCGGAAAAGAATACCAACTATATATAACATATACAATAAATATATGTTAAAAATGTTTTATATTAAAATCCTATCCGTTGTTATACTTTTGATTTTAGAACAGCGTAATAAAGGAAGTTTTTATGACTGAGAAGATCAAACCAAGGCGGCATCAAATTTTACAACTGCTACTAGAAAACAAAGCAGGACTGAGCATTGATGAAATGGTTGCCGAATTAAATATTTCCCGAAATGCGGTGCAACAGCATTTTGTTGCCCTGGAAAGGGACGGTTATATACAAGCGGGTGTGCTCAATAAAACAGGAGGGCGTCCGGTGCGGATTTTTGTGTTGACTGAAGAAGGAATTAACAGCTTTCCAAAACAATACGCCTGGTTTTCTGAACTCATTCTTACTGATCTGAAAAACGAACTCGGTTCGGAGGCTTTTCAGCGTTATTTGCATAAGCTGGGTAATAATTTGTCAAAAGGTCTGTTGCCCCAATTAGAAGGAAAACAAACTGACGAGCGGATTGAAGCGCTATTGAAAGTGATGGACGGGTTAGGTTTTAATGCAAGGAATACGACAGATTCTGGCACTCATGAGCAGGCTATTGAAGCTTACAACTGCGTTTACCACGACTTAGCTCAAAAACATGAAGAAATTTGTGAATTCGATAGAACGCTCATTTCTTCCATATTGGACACAAATATTGATCACGTAGAGTGCATGGCAAAAGGCGGTATTGTTTGTCGCTTTAAAATTACTAATAAATAACCATTCAATTTCAACATAATGGGTCGTCTTGTTGAAGAGGTGGACAAGATATTGATTCATAAGAATAAATACACAGCAATGACCCGATTTATAGCATAGCACCCCATGTGGTGCTAATCAACAAAAGACTCTAAATTTTTTACGGTATTTATTAATGAATCCCTTGTGTACAAAGGTCTACGGCCTATTTAGGCTCTCAAATTTAGGCTGTATTTGGGGATTAAAGTCCAACCGTACGAAAATATACGTTAGCAGCTATAATTAGGCGACTACAGCAAGTCGATTGCAAAGAATGTCTAATCGTTACAGGGCAAGTTCGTATTGATAAGTTTTTTATGACTACCAGAAAATATATTTGCCCTGTCTGTAAACAAAAAACAGGTGTCGAAATTCTCTATGGCCTACCTTCTTTTAAAATGCACGAAGCCGCAGAAAGAGGAGAAATTGTTTTGGGTGGTTGTATTGATAGTCACAATAGTCCAGAACGCGCTTGTATAAGT
>CAIUVX010000045.1 GCA_903902705.1 uncultured Methylococcales bacterium | reverse complement strand
TATCGATAGTCCGCGTGACCGAGAAGGCAGTTTCGAGCCGCAGTTCGTTCCCAAACATCAAACCCGCTGGACGGGCTTTGATGACAAGATCATCTCCTTGTACTCACGCGGCATGAACGTCCGCGAGATACAAACACACTTGACTGAAATGGTCGGCACGGAGGTTTCGCCTGCGCTGATTTCAAGCGGTGATGGACGACGTTAAACAATGGCAATGCGGTGTATCCTGTGCTGTATCTGGACTACATTCACGTCAAAGTGCGCGAGTCAGGCACGGTACGCAACAAAGCCATTTATCTGGCTATCGGCATGTGCTACAGGTAGAGAAAGAAGTGTTAGGTCGATGGATTGCGCAAACGGTAGGGGCAAAGTCTGGCTTAACGTGGTGACGGAACTTAAAAATCGGGGCTTACAAGATGTATTCATTGCCTGCGTTGATGGTTTGAAAGGCTTTCTTGAAGCCATTGAAGCCGTTTATCCTCAAGCTATCGTACAACTGTGCATTGTGCATCTTGTGCGTAACAGTCTAAACTATGTCGGCTGGAATAAACGTAAAGAAGTCGCGGCTGACTTGCGGAGCATCTACACCGCTGCCACCGTGGAGAAAGCGGAACAACACCTCAGTGCATTTGAAGAAAAATGGTCGGATGCCCAGCCACATGAACGTATTATTAGCAGAAGCCAAAGCACCTTATGACATCGTATTTGAAATGGATGAAATTAACGAAGACTGGGGCAAAGTCGATGTCTCCATCGTCATCGGCGCGAATGACATCGTGAATCCATCGGCAATCACTGATCCCAACAGCCCAATCGCAGGTATGCCCGTGCTGGAATGCTGGAAAGGCGACACCACCATCGTATTAAAACGCAGTATGGCTTCAGGTTATGCAGGCGTGGGTAATCCATTGTTTGTCATGGACAACACGCGGATGTTGTTTGGTGATGCCAATGTGACTATGCAAGCGGTGTTGAAGGCGTTGCGGGGGTAGGTTTCTCGTCCACGAAAAGCACGAAGATTGGTAGCCCGCATGGAGCAACGCGAAATGCGGGTTAATACTACCGTTATTTGAATTTTGATCAAATTGCGGCGTATCAATAAAAAATTGTAGGCGTACAAACTTAAGTTTGTACTTCAATACTTTTCGAGAATAACTATGTACCTTGAAAAAATAAACATTACCGAATTTCGCGTATTAAAAGATATTGAAATTTGTTTTAAAACGCCTGTACCTGAACAAACAGCGAGCGCGGAAACGGGGAATGTGATTAATGTGCTTGCGGGGGTAAATGGTTGCGGTAAAACCAGTTTGCTGGATGTGATTTTTGAAAGTATTGAAAGCCGATACAATCCCATTTTATGGTCAAGAGTCGTAATTACGCTTTCTGAATTAGGTTGTATTAATAACGATAACGGCGCATCTACCCTTATTCTAAAAACTCAACAACTAAACCAAGAAAATACAGGAAAACTCCCACCTTATGATGCACCGCGAATCATCTATTTACCCTCTCAACAAAGTTTTTCATATCAATCTATTTCACAATTAACCATTAACTACAAATTTAGTGAAAAAATAAATACTGCCGCTATTTTGGGAAATGCCGAATTTTACATAAAGGAATACATTATTAGTCAAGAGCGGGCAAGTTTTGAGGCAAACCCCGATAAACGCACACAACAAGCTGTTGATTCGTTTAATGCCAAGTTTTTAGATGCCCAATTATTAACGCAATTATCGGGTTTATCCAAAGAACAGTTTAACCGTCCAGTTTTTACCAACGTAGCAGGTCAGCAAGTCACTATTGAACAATTAAGTGATGGTGAAAAACAGCTTTATGCCAGAGTGATTGCCTTAATGCTGATTGAGCCGCGAAACTCGATTATTCTAATTGATGAACCAGAAATTGCTTTGCATCCTGCTTGGCAACAAAAAATCATGCAAATATACGGACAGATTGGCAAAAATAATCAATTTATTGTCGCCACGCATTCACCGCAAATTTTAAGTAGCGTTCCCTATCAAAATCGCATTTTATTAACCAAACAAGACGGCAAAATACAGCCCATACATTTACAGCACCCGCCTTCTGGCATTGATATAAATTCCATTTTGTCTGAAATCATGGGCGCAGAGCCTAGACCCAAAGAATTGCTTGAGTTATACAGACAATACAGAAAATTTGTTGAAGACAAGCAAGAAAATAGCGAAGCAGCAAAAGAGATTAAAGCGCGATTATTGAGTCAAGAAAGTGAGCATTCAGAATTTATGCAAGAAATGGCGTTTTTAACAGAATTACGAGATTCTGTATGAGATATATTAAAAAAGGCAAATCACCTGATTTTTTTGAACAAGCAACGCAGGATGTACAACATGACCCGATATGGAAGAATCTACGCAAAAAAACAGAATTGCGTTTGCATTTGATAGCAGAGCAAAGAAATTTATGTGCGTATTGTGAGCGTGGAATTAACCAAGAAAACAGTCACATTGAACACATAATCGAGCAATCGAATCAACCAGAATTGCGTTTTGATTATCAGAATTTAATCGCTTCTTGTAACGGCGACTTATGTAATTCTGAACTTAAAAAAGAATTTCATCCCGAAGATGTACATTCTTGTGGACATAAAAAAGATAGTGGTAATACCGATGTTAATCTTTTTTTAAATCCTGTTGCTGTACAGGATATTGGCGAATATTTTTCATATATCAAAGAAACTGGCTTTATTGTTGCCAGTGAAAAAGATATTAAGAAAGCAAAACATACTATTGAATTACTTAATTTAGATAATCCTCGGCTTAATAAAGAACGTCTCAATGCTCCAGATGCTTTATTGCAAATATGGCTAAGGATGAAAGATATGCCTAATGCTAAATATGACATCAAGAACATCAGGCAATTACTGGCAAAAGAACGACCGTTTATTTCTTTCCTACGCTTTTATTATGCCGCATTTTTATAAAATGGTATTGTAGCAACCTACAAACTATGCTCGCCTCGAATTCATGCTCGGTGCGGATGCTAGTCATGTAGGTTGGGTTGCCATCTTTTTGGCAACCCAACATTCTTTGGGATTTTTTGGGTTTCGCTATCGCTCTACCCTCCTACGAGCTGGCTTTCGGCACGGGTTACGGTTCAGAATTGCGCCGTCCTTTAGGCATCGCCATTGTCGGCGGCTTAATGGTGAGTCAATTACTCACCCTATACACCACACCCCTGTGGTTTATCTGTATATGAATCAATTCCAATCTTTTTGTCGTCGTTTATTGTCATGTTTCAATCCACATTCAACCTCATCCGTCGAGGACAGCCGCCGACGGATAGAGGTCGGTGGATTATTCCTCCCCGTAAACGAGGCGGTTACCGTGAAGGATAACGACACTCGCGTATCGTTGTCATTGTTAAATATCCCCCTAAAGGGGCAGCAAGGAACAAGATGAAAAACATATCACTACTTGGGCTATTTGGCTGCTTATTATTGCTAAGTACACCTCATGCCCTTGCTGAGCAGTCCAGTATGCTAAAGCAATTTACTGGCGCATGGGAAGGTATGGGAACGCAAAGTGATGATGGTAGTCATTGGCGCATTAGAGTCAATAGTCGCTCTTATGGTTACTTTATTGATTATCCGTCTTTAGTTTGTGGAGGCGTGTGGAAATTACTCAAAATAACTGATAGCAGTTTAATATTTAAAGAGACGCTGACTTACGGAATGGAACGCTGTATTGATCGCGGTGAAATTGTCATCAACAAAGTGGCAGCGGATAAGATGAGTTATTTTTGGTCTAGTTCAAACAGCAAAATAATAGCGGTGGGTGATTTAGCTCGAAAATTATCGGCAAGTCGATAAAGTAAATAAAGTAAATAAATATGGAATCATAATGACGCGAATTCATATAATAAGTGCAACACTTGGAAAGTAAGTTAGCAGCGTAGGTTGTTGGGTTGCGAAAGAGCCGCAACACAACCTACAAACTACCTCTCCCACAATTATTTGTTTTATAGCCAACAACATTACAAAGAGAAAAAAATGAAAAAATTAATCCCTCTACTAACCGTATTACTGTTGATAAGTAACCCGACTATTGCCGCAGATAAAATAGTAAAATGTCAGATAGACAGTGCTGGTTCACCATCATATAAAGGAAAGTGCCTGTTTGTGCCTGATACAAAAGGTTCTTTTGCACTGGCAAACCCCCAAAAAAATAAACCCTTGCTCACTGGCATTACTGATGTGAGTGTCTTTATTATTGAAAAAGGCGTTGCCGAAGTGCGCGGCTTAACGACAGATGGTATTAATTCACGCTGGGGTGAAGCCAAAAGGTCTACAGAAGATAAGGCGTGTTGGGTAGGTGAAGATTTTAAAGTGTGTGCTTGGTAACCTTTCTACACGCCACACGCGCTACAAATCTCCGCTAAAAATTATTTAACCCACAAAAAACAACAACGATGGACATTTTTTTTAAATCTTACATTGCGTTCTGGAGTCTGGCTTGTCTATTTGCCTTTGTTTTGTTTGTGCGTTCGCCAAATCAATTCGCACTAGCTCGGCGTGCTTATTGGCATTTTCTCAAAGAACCGTGGAAGCTGGCGACTTTTATCATTGGAACGACTGTTATAACCTTGGTCGCGCCTTATACGGGTGATCCGACTTGGGATTATGTTGATGGTTTTTTCATGTCGGTTTTATGCTTCTCTACCGCGCCGTGGGTTGTGGCGACACTTTTTCTGGCTGTCCACCGACAAGGTAGGTGGCGAGAAGTCTATCTTGCTATCTGCGTTTGGTTATTTTCTGCGAGCTGGTCTTACGATATTTATCTGGTTTGGCGTGATGGGTTTTATCCCAATACTTGGTTGGCAAATTTATTTGCTTCGTCAGTCATTTATCTGTGTGCAGGATTGTTCTGGAATCTGGAATGGCAAGCCAATCGAGGTGTTATTTTCTCTTTCATGCGCCCTGATTGGCTCTTGCGAACCAATGAACCTAACTTTTTAAAATTAATCGGCTATGCTGCAATTTTTGCATTCCCCGCTATTGCTGCGGTGCTGATATTCTTTTTCTAATAGACTGCATCGGCTTTCCTGTTTATCTCGTTCCCAAACTGGAGTTTGGGAACGACCGCGCAACAATTTGATATAGTGGCTTTCCTCGATGGTCAAGAGTGGCATGGTATTAACACCGAAAACTAAATAAATCGCTTGTGAAGCTTTTTTGTAGCTGTGACAATTCATACCTACACGCGATAATCATCTTTAATTTAAACCGTGTGTCATTGCGGAGCAAATACGAGCTTGACTAAATTCCGTCAAAGGCGTGATATAGTCCAAACAGTAACGCTAATTTGGTATTAGGAAATCAGCATCGTGACACCAACCCCCATAAGAATTTTGATTTTAGCGGCAAATCCTTGGAGTACCAACCGCTTAGATTTAGGTGAGGAATATCAGCGCATTCAAGACTTATGGGAACGTTCTAATCTTCAAGAACGGTTTGAGTTACGCCATTACCCAGCTTTGCGCGGTGAGGCATTACAAGAAAAAGTCTTAAAATTTAAACCTCATATAATTCATTTTAGCGGGCATGGTGAAGCGGACAGCTTAATTTTTACCGACTTAACAGGGGATAAAGCTCATGAAGTCAGTAAATCCGCTCTCGCAGAATTATTCAAATTATGCACTCCTGATTTAAAAGCGGTGTTTTTAAATGCTTGCTATAGTGCCAACCAAGCTAAAGAAATAGTCGAGCAAGTTGATTGTGTAATTGGCATGAATGCTGCCATCGATGATTTAGCGGCAATTAGTTTTTCCCAAGGTTTTTATACTTCGCTTTTTAATCAAGACAAATTGAATATTGAGCTAGCCTTTAATGCAGGGCTTAATCAGATGAAAATTGCCAACATTACCGAAGCTGAACAACAAAAGCCTGTATTACAAAAACGCCCTAACACCTACATCCCCAGTTATAAGCACGATGTTTTTATTAGTTTCGCCGATGAAGATGAAAGCTGGGCTGATAATTTTATCAATGGATTACGAAAACAACTGCAATTAAAACTCGCTAGTTTTGATGGTTTTCAACTTTATACAGGCACTGATTTTAGCCAGTTAGAGCAATCGGCAATGCTGCTAATCATCGCCTCCCCTGTTTATTGCCAACAATATCAAACCCAGTTTGAGCAACTTGGTACATATACCAAAAGACAGCCTGCATTTTTAGTAGAAATTGATAGTTACAGATTGCCAGATAGCTTAAAAGGTTTATCCAGACATAAATTTTGGTACGATGATGACCAGCAAGGCATACTGTCCTTACAAGGTGATGCGTATATTGCCAAAGCCAATCAAATAGCTGAACTGGTTGCCAAACAGTTGCAAGAATTAAAAACAAAACACCAGCTTCAACAAAATACGGTACAACAACGCCAGCAACAACAACACGCCAGAAGTCCGCACACTAAAAGCATTGATGCGTTTATTTTTCTGCACAGTGCGCCAGAAGACTTGAATTTAACTAGAGACATTGTGCCTTTGCTCGAAGAAAACGGCATCGATTACGTTTTACCGTTAGCCCGTTCTATTGAAACCACCGCAGGCGATATACGCCAAGATATTGAAAATAATATATTAAACTGCGATGCCGTATTAATTTTATACGATCAAACCACACCTGTTTGGGTACGCGAACAACTAGGCATTTGTCGGCGTTTGCAACGTAAGCGTGAATCTCCTTTTAAAATAATTGCTGTCTACAAAGACGCAAATAAACCAGAACTTGATTTTAGACTGGAAAATTTGCACATTTATTGTTGCTTATCTGAATTTGTGGGGGATTTAGCATGAGTCATCGTCCCTACATCGGCTTACGCCCCTTTGAACGCACCGAAACCGACATTTTTTTCGGGCGCGAAACCCATACCGATGAATTAATTGATCGCTTAGGCTCTAGCCATTTTTTAGCTGTTGTTGGCACATCAGGTTGTGGTAAATCCTCATTAGTAAAAACAGGATTAATCGCGGGCTTAGAAGCAGGTTATTTAGCTAAAGCAGGTACATATTGGCGCATTATCGAAATACGCCCAAGCAATCAACCGTTTCAAGCCTTAGCGGATAAACTATTTAGTGAACTCAACGATGTATTAACGCCCCATTTTACGGTAGACACCTTACAGCAAATCTTACAGCAAGGCTCACTCAGTCTACACGAACTGTTAGCCCGTCACCCCTTACCTAATAATGCCCAATTATTGATAGTTTGCGATCAATTTGAAGAAATTTTTCGTTACTTTCAACAAGGCGCAAGTGCCGAAGCCCGCAATTTTGTCAGTTTATTATTAGCCAGTAGCAAACCTTACCCTGTATCCACCTCACAACTGTCGCATTTTGTGTATGTCGTTATCACCATGCGCTCAGATTTTTTAGGCGATTGTGCGCAATTTGCAGGATTGGCAGAAGCAATTAATCAAGGACTGTATTTAACGCCGCGTTTAGATGCCCAACAATTACGCGCCGCCATCGAAGAACCAGCGTTTGTGTTTGACGGTGAAATAGAACCCGCTTTAGTCAGCCAATTGCTGGAAGATGCCCAAAATAATCAAGACCAACTACCCTTATTGCAACATCTGTTGATGCGCTTATGGGATTTAGCAAGCGATAAAACAGCTACTTTGACCTTAACCGATTATGAAGCTATTGGTGGATTAACTAACGCATTGTCACGTCATGCCGATGAAGTGTATGACCAGCTCACAAAAGAGCAAAGACGTATTGCTGAACTATTGTTTCGTAGTTTGACAGAACGCGGTGATGCTCAACGCGACACCCGCCGCACAACTCCATTAGCTGAAATTATTGAATTAACGAGTGTGTCTTTTGCCGAAGTCGTTGTCGTTATTAATGCGTTTCGACAGACGAGGTGCTGTTTTTTAATACCACCTATCAATGTTGTCTTAAGTGATAACAGTATTATTGATATTTCCCACGAAAGCTTAATTCGCCAATGGCAACGCTTGAAAGACTGGACAGTAGATGAAGCACTAGCGGCAGAAAAATACCAGCGTCTACAAATCACTGCCTCGCGTTATGCCCATAAAGAAGCGGCATTATTGCAATCGCCCGAATTAGAAATGATGTTGCAATGGCAAAAAACTTTTAAACCAACGCCACTATGGGCAAAGCGCTATGGTGGCGATTTTAAAATCGCGGTAAATTTTTTACAAAAAAGTGCAAAACGGCGGCGATTAAAACAGATTATTTTTGTGGTACTGTTTATTTTCATGTCAGTATTGGCAGGGGTAGCTACTTGGGAATGGCAACAAGCAGAGCTGCACAAACAAAAAGCACTAGCACAACAACAACAAAAAGACTTAGCGTTGGATGTAATTAGTCATTTTACTTACGAAATCCCCGAAGCCTTGGCAAAGATTCCGCAAACCGCACAACTGACATCCAGTATTTTAGAATACAACACGCAATTCCTAGATAAAATCTATGCCTTAAATCCAAATGATAAAAAAGCACAACGGGAAAAAGCGTCCAATTACAGCCGCGTAGGTAATATTTACTTCGACTTATTAGGCAGCACACAAAAAGCCTTGGACTATTACGCAAAAGCCTTAGCTATCAGTGAGCAACTGGCACAACAAGACTCGCAAAATAGCCAAGCGCAACGAGATTTGTTGGTGAGCTTTAATAAGTTAGCCAATGCACAGTTACAACTCGGTGACACGCAAAAAGCCTTGGACTATTACGCAAGAGCCTTAACCATCGGTGAGCAACTGACACAACAAGACCCGCAAGATAGTCAGGCACAACGGGATTTATCGGTGAGCTTTGAAAAATTAGCCGATGTGCAGTTACAACTAGGTGATACCAAAAAAGCCTTGGACTGCTATGAAAAAGCCTTAACCATTAGTGAGCAACTGGCACAACAAGACTTACAAAACAGTCAGGCACAACGGGATTTGTCTGTGAGCTTTAATAAGTTAGCCAATGTGCAGTTACAACTAGGCGACACCCAAAAAGCCTTGGACTATTACACAAAAGCCTTAACAATCCGTGAGAAATTGGCACAACAAGACCCGCAAGATAGTCAGGCACAACGGGATTTGTCGGTGAGCTTTAATAAGTTAGCCAATGTGCAATTACAACTAGGCGACACCCAAAAAGCCTTGGATTATTACACAAAAGACTTAACAATCAGTAATAAATTGGCACAACAAGACCCCCAAGATAGTCAGGCACAAAAAGATTTGAAATCGGTGCAGACCAAATTAGCAGCATTAGAGAAAAAATAACCCCACCGATAAACCTTTCAGATTTTAAAAACCTGAAAGGTCTGATTAAACCAACACTCAACAAGGAAAAAACACCATGTCCATCACCCACAGCACAGAAATAATTAACGGCGAAGAAATCACCATTTTGATAGAAACATCTGACTCACTAGACAGCGCTGCGCAAACGCCTGAACGTCTGCGGTCAACTACACAGGGTGTGACAAAGGATGTTTTGCGACACGCACAAAATGTGTTTGGCAATGGGGTTGATTTAGTCAGACATTGCGCCACACAAATGGTCACGGGGGTGCAAAACCTTGATGACAGCCTAAAACCTGACAGCTTAGAAGTGGAGTTAGCCATTAAACTAACTTCAGAGATGGGTGCGGTATTAGCCAAGGTGAGTGGTGAAGCGCAAATGCAGGTGAAGCTCACATGGAAACTGAAAAATACGCCGAGCCAATGAATTTTATGCACTCCCAAGTAACAATACTTCGGACAGTTTTTAATCTCAAATTCAGAGGACAATGTAGTTTCCGACAAACAGCGACCAATGAAGAGAAGATTTCCATGCAACTACTAGAAACGATTTTAGAATTGTGTCCAGTGTTCTGAATGGCTTCAAATAGTTTTGTCTATCTTACTACTGACCCTGATGAGCTTTCGAGGCAGAGCGACTTATGTCAATCTGAGTCGCTACAGCGAGTTAAATGAAAAAACCTATCGGCGATGGTTTGGAAAAAGATTGGATTTTATCGAGTTCAACCACGTTGGTATCAGCGAAATATAGCAAACAGGGGTTTACTCATGGTGTGCTTACCTGTGGCTATCACCAAATCGGTAAACTGCAAGGTGTACGCCAATCTGCGCTATCTCTACACGGGCGAACAAAAAGCCAAAGGCAGGCGCAAACGCTATGACGGCAAAATGGTTGTCGGTGACATTAGTCGCTTAACCTTCGTCGGTAAACAAACAGTTTACAGGGCTTTGTGATTGCCAAGCCCGTTCAGAATCCGCTTTACACAGCCATTTCAACGCCTGTTTCACCGCACTGAATCTAATCAAGTGGCATGACAGATAACACGCACCCTCCCGAAAACCCATCTCTGTCTCTAGCTGGAAAAATAGATTTTTCAATCAGTTACTCATCGATCGTATTTATCTAAACTCTGCAATCCTACTTATCCCGCAATGGCACACGGTGTGCCGATTGGTGTTTGTACAGTATAATGCTCAGATTATATCAGGACGACAAACGCTATGACTTTTACAACCAATCGCTTGACTTCACTTCTAACATCCAATAACCCACCACCTTTGTGCGGTGGCTTAAAAGGTCTTGAAAAAGAAAGCTTACGCATTGCCCAAAACGGTTTGATTTCACAAACTCAACACCCGCAAGCCTTGGGGGCTGCTTTAACGCATTCTGCGATTACCACTGATTATTCGGAAGCTCTGATTGAGTTGATTACCCCGCCATTTGCAGATATTACCGAGACGCTGGCTTATTTACGCACGGTTCATCAATTTGTTTACGCACATTTGGATAATGAATTTCTGCTCGGTACCAGTATGCCCTGTGGTATTGATGGCGATGATAGCATTCGTATTGCTGAATACGGTTCATCGAATGTTGGGCGTATGAAGCACATTTATCGTCATGGTTTATGGCATCGTTATGGTCGAACCATGCAGGCAATTGCAGGTATTCATTTTAATTATTCCGCGCCTGAGGCGTTGTGGATTGCACTACATCAACACGAAAATAGCCCACTGGATTTGCAACAATTCACTAATGACGGTTATTTTGGTTTGGTGCGTAATTTTCAGCGGGTGGGTTGGATAATTTTGTATTTATTCGGTGCGTCTCCTGCGATTTGTAAAAACTTTTTCAAAGGGCGCGAGGAGTTAATGGCGCAGTTTGACGAATTTGATGAGGATACTTTGTACCATCCTTATGCCACGTCATTACGCATGAGCGATATAGGCTATAAAAGCAAAAATCAGGCGAATCTTAATATCGATTACAACTCAGTTGATGGCTATGTGTCCAGCTTATGCAAAGCGATTGCCACGCCTTATGCTGAATATGAACAAATCGGTACGCTGGTAAACGGTGAATACCGTCAACTCAGCAGCAATATTTTACAAATTGAAAACGAGTTTTATAGCATTATTCGTCCCAAACAAATTGCCAAGTCCTGTGAAAAACCAACGCGTGCTTTAAAACAACGCGGTGTACGTTATATCGAAATGCGTTCTTTGGATTTGGATATATTCAATCCAATCGGCGTTGATGAGTCCAAACTGCGTTTTATTGAGGCTCTGTTATTGACCTGTTTATTAGCCGACAGTCCTGCTATGTCAGATTATGACCACAAAATCAATAACGCCAATCAACTTGCGGTAGCCAATGAAGGTAGAAAACCCGATTTAACCCTGAATAAAAACGGCGAAACCGTTGCATTACAAGACTGGGCGCAGGAAATTTTGCAAGCCATGCAGCCTGTGTGTGCCATTCTCGATAACAATGACGCAGATAAACCTTATAGCGCGGCGTTAGCGGAACAACAGCGAGTAGTAGAAAATCCAGCATTGACCGCTTCTGCGCGGATGTTAGCCAGTATGCGTGAACAATCACAACCGCTTGCCAAGTTCGCACTAAGCATCTCTGATAAACACGCGCATTTTTTCCGTCGTCAAAAGCTAGACGAACAAACCAACGCACAATTTACTGAGATGGCAGCCCAATCTCATGCAAAACAACGCGACATTGAAAGCCAAGCACAACTACCTTTCGATGAATTTTTAGAAAAATATTTTAGCCAATCCTGTTATTAATTATGACTGACATCCTAGCCTTACAAATTGAGTTAGCGGGTAAAAATCCACGCACTATTCTGAAAAAAGCCCTAGAGCTATTTGATAATATCGCCATTTCTTTTAGCGGTGCAGAAGACGTAATATTGATTGATCTGGCATTAGCCATTCGACCAGATATACAAATATTTTCACTGGATACAGGACGCTTACATCCTGAAACCTACCGCACTATTGAAAAAGTCCGCAAACATTACGGCATCGATATTGAGTTATTAACGCCAGACCGTGATGTACTCGATAGTTTCGTCAAACAAAAAGGCTTGTTCAGTTTTTATGAAGACGGACATAGTGAATGCTGCGGCATTCGTAAAGTCGAACCCTTAAAACGCAAACTGGCGCAGGTTGATGCGTGGATTACGGGGCAACGTAAAGATCAAAGTGTGGACACGCGATCTGACATCCCCGAAGTTCAAATCGATACCGCTTTTTCTACCGATACCCATTCCTTGATTAAGTTTAATCCGCTGCTCAATTGGAAATCGTCACAAGTCTGGGATTACATCGAAGCCTATCAAGTCCCCTATAACGATCTCCATCAACACGGTTATATCAGCATCGGTTGTGAACCTTGCACTCGCCCCGTATTACCCAACCAACATGAACGCGCAGGTCGTTGGTGGTGGGAAGACAGTACCAAAAAAGAATGCGGACTTCATGCGGGAAATTTGAAAGCCAAAAATTAACAATCTGTCTGTTAACACAGCAGATAAATAGCAAAACGCTTTGTCAAAATCTTATTAAGTGCTTAACGCCTTATGAAATATAATGACGGTTTTTAGCAAAACTGGAGTTGACTTTGAAACCGGTAAAAGTAGGTGTATTAGGATTAGGTACTGTCGGTGGCGGTACAGTCAATGTATTAAAACGTAATGCCGCAGAAATTGCGCGACGTGCAGGGCGAGAAATTATCATCACTCGTGCCTCAGCAAAGGATTTAAGCAAAGCGCGTTTGTGTGACACGCAAGGCATTCTGTTAACTGACAATCCCTTGGACATTATCAACGATCCAGACATCGACATCGTATTGGAACTCATCGGCGGCGCGGGTATTGTTAAAGACTACGTCTTAAAAGCCATAGAAAACGGCAAGCACGTTGTTACCGCGAATAAATCACTCATCGCCCTACACGGTAACGAAATTTTTGCTAAAGCCAGTGAAAAAGGCGTAATTGTCGCCTTTGAAGCAGCGGTTGCAGGTGGAATTCCTATTATCAAAGCGATACGCGAAGGCTTAAGCGGCAATCAAATTCAATGGTTAGCAGGAATTATCAACGGCACGGGTAATTTTATTTTGACCGAAATGCGCGACAAAGGGCGTGATTTTGCCGATGTGTTAGCCGAAGCCCAAGCCCTAGGATATGCCGAAGCTGATCCAACGTTTGATGTTGAAGGCATAGACGCTGGGCATAAACTCACTATTCTTGCCTCTATCGCCTTTGGTATTCCATTACAGTTCGACAAAGTGTACACCGAAGGCATCACCAAAATCACTCGCACCGATGTCGAATACGCTGAACAATTGGGCTATCGCATAAAACATTTAGGCATTGCCAGAAAAACTCCCGAAGGAATTGAACTGCGTGTGCATCCAACGCTCATTCCAAAACGTCGCCTAATTGCTAATGTCAATGGCGTGATGAATGCGGTATTAGTCCAAGGCGATGCAGTGGGCGCAACTTTATATTACGGTAGAGGTGCGGGTGCAGAACCCACTGGTTCAGCGGTAGTTGCCGATGTGATTGATGTGGTCAGAGCCTTAACCACCGACCCAGAAAACCGCGTCCCTCATTTAGCCTTTCAAGCCGAATCGATAGCCGATATTCCTGTGTTATCAGCCGACAGCTTCAAAACCGCCTACTATTTACGCCTACACGCCGAAGATAAATCTGGTGTATTAGCCGATGTCACCCGCATCCTAGCCGACCACGACATCAGCATCGAAGCCATCACCCAAAAAGAACCGCCCAAAGGTGAAACCTCCGTCCACATTATTATGCTGACGCAAATCACCCAAGAAAAACGCATGAATGCTGCGATTGCTAAAATAGAAGCTTTGCCGACAGTGAGCGGCAAAGTAAATCGGATTCGTTTGGAAACCTTGGGTTAATTTATTTGAACCAATCAGTGAATACGGAAAACGTCAAACAAGCACAGTATCTTTTTGATAAAGAAAAAACAACTTATAAAATCAGAAAATTAAAATGCACATTACAAGCTCTTAAAGAGGGGAGTTTTGTTCATATTACCTGTTTAATGCCAATTTGTTATTTTCTCAAACAAGAAGACTCAAGATTAGCCTATGCGAAGTTTTTAATTACTTCTAGTTTTGAACTGTATAAAACAGGAAAATCTATTAGCGTAGAAAATAAAGTTTCTGAGGCAACAAAATATAATCTTTATGAAACTTTATTACAGTGTTTGGATGATTTGACGCAGAACACATTGAATATTGAACAAATAAATAAGATCATAAAAAGTATTCAAGTATTTTACCCGTGGGGATGGCGACGTATTTTTATTCATGCAACACGCCGCAAAGTTTTTGATGTTGATTTAGCCTTACTAGAAGAATGTGCGCGGATGTTACAAAGGGAAAAAGTCGTTTCAATTTACGGGTTAATTGAAATGACAAAATATTTTTGCGTCAACTATGATAATTTACGCTATCGAATGAATCAAGATTCTATTCCACGATTTGAACGCATAATCAAATACTTTTCGCAAAGTATCATTTAACAGCGTATTACATTGGGTTGCGAAAAAACGCAACCCAACCACAAAGCTACATAGCCAATCTAGCCGTTGCAATTGCCGCTTTTACCGTTTCAGGCGCAGTGCCGCCGATGTGTTTACGCGCTGCAACCGAGCCTTCCAGTGTTAAATAGTCAAACACCTCCGCCGTTATCAACGCCGAAAATCCTTGTAATTCATTCAACGATAATTCTGATAAATCGCGTCCTGTTTCCACGCCTAAACGTACTGCTAAACCAACAGCTTCATGCGCATCACGGAACGCCATGCCTTTGCGCACTAAATAATCTGCCAAATCGGTTGCCGTTGCAAAGCCGCGTTTGGCAGAATTATACATATTGTCTTTTTTGGCTTTGATGTGCGGAATCATGTCGGCATAAGCGCGTAAGCAGTTGATGAGCGTATCGGCGGTATCAAATAACGGTTCTTTATCTTCTTGATTATCTTTGTTATAGGCTAAAGGTTGGCTTTTCATCAGCATCAACAAACTCATTAAATTACCTGTCACGCGTCCTGATTTACCGCGTACTAATTCAGGTACATCGGGGTTTTTCTTTTGCGGCATAATCGATGAACCTGTGCAGAATGCGTCAGGCATATCAATAAAATCAAACTGCGCACTTGACCATAAAATCAGTTCTTCCGAAAATCGCGATAAATGAATCATTATTAAACTGCCGACCGCAGTAAATTCAATGGCAAAATCTCTATCACTGACAGAATCCAAGGAGTTTGCCGATGGACGGCTAAAACCCAATAACTCAGCAGTTATATAACGGTCAATTGGGTAGCTTGTGCCTGCTAACGCCGCCGCACCTAAGGGCAACACATTAACGCGCTTCAAACAATCTTGTAGCCGTTCTGCATCACGACTGAGCATTTCAAACCACGCCATTAAATGATGCCCAAAAGTAATGGGCTGGGCGACTTGTAAATGGGTAAAACCTGGCATGATGGTATCAAAATGCTGTTCAGCCAAGTTTAAAATCGCGTGTTGCAAGCGGGTGAGTTGCGAGCTAATCACCTGTATTTCACTGCGTAAATATAAGCGTATATCAGTTGCCACTTGGTCATTACGCGAACGCCCTGTGTGCAGTTTTTTTCCTGCAATGCCAATCAAATCTGTCAAACGCGCTTCGATGTTCATGTGAACATCTTCTTGTTTAATCGACCAGACAAATTCACCGTTGGCGATTTCTTCTCTAATTTGGTTTAAGCCGCGAATAATATCATCACGTTCCAATTCGGTCAGAATACCGCAATGCGCCAACATGGTGGCGTGAGCAATAGAGCCTTGAATATCTTGCGCCGCCATGCGTTGGTCAAAATCCACCGAAGCGGTAAAGACTTCAACAAAAGCATCGGTGGCTTCGGCAAAACGTGCGCTGGAAAGTTTGTCAGAATTAACGTTAGTCATGATAGTAATAGGCAGATTGAAAAGCCGAGATTATACCGCTAAATGGAGTGTGACAGACTTGAATTCAATTAACAAATGCCGTGCGGTGGTGTCATTTTTAGAGATTTACAAGGGGTCAACTGTTATAGTTTCACTTCTTCTCAATGCAATCAAAGATAGCCAAAAAAGGGGAATCCATGAAAAAAATAGCGTTTGTAATTTTGATACTTCTAGCCACGATGACGGATGTGGCGTATTGCAACACTACACTGATTAATTTATCTACCCATGAGCGCGAACAGCGTCAGGCGACCGATATAAAATCAGTGGAAATTTATCGTGCTGGAATTTCGCGTCTCGTCAATTATGCGCAACAGCGCGTCGATTTATTCCCAATTACTAAGCCACTTGTTACACACCTATTAACAGAAAATGAGCGTGAAACCGTGCGCAGTTTATGGGGTGGATTGCTTGATTATTATATCCTGCTTGACTCAATCGGAAGTTTTCACGCTGACTATTATAAGCTAATCAACAGTGATGATCGGGCGCGTTCATTTCACATTACACGCAGCGCATTTCTCGCCCAATACCGCTTTGCACTCGACTTTATTCAACGGGTGGAAAATGATCCTAAACTCGCAATCTTGCTTAATGATTCAATGCCTATGCAAGGGCTGCCTAGCAATAGTTACAATAAATTCAAATTTCGTTTTTTAAATGTTATCGCTGCGACTCAATTTGCGGCATACAACATGGTGGCAGTCACTCTGCCTAAATTATCAAGTTCAACATTGGCAGTTGCAACAGCAGATGATAAAGCGCGTATCTGGCAAGTGAGTAAAGGTAAGGGCGAGCTACTCACTTTCGCTAATGCGGGGAACATTTTAAAAAATACGGGTTTTCAGTTAATTTTTCCAGTACAGGCGGGCATATCGGAATGGATGGGCGATACTAAAATTTTGCGTCAAGACAAAGCACTGATTTCCGCAGCTCAAATCGACAAGTTGCGCTCACGCTTAGAACCAGGTGATGTCATGCTAGAACAGCGTGAATGGTATATCTCGAATGTTGGACTACCTGGTTTTTGGAGTCACGCCGCTCTTTATATAGGCACAGCTGAAGAACGGCGAGCTTACTTCAATAATCCTGAGGTGCATCGCTGGGTTATTGAGCAAGGTGAACCCAGTGGTGAATTTGAAGCCTTATTACGTCGAGACTCTGCGGCTATCTACGCCCTCAGCCTTAAACCACAAGAATCCGCGCATTTACCCCGCGTTTTAGAAGCAATCAGTGAAGGGGTTTCGTTCACCACCATTGAACACTCAGCGGCGGCAGATGCCATTGCCGTATTGCGTCCACGCATAGATCGAACCGAGAAGGCGCAAGCACTACGTCGGGCATTTCGTTACAGTGGTCGCCCTTATGATTTTAATTTTGACTTCCAAACTGACTCATCGCTAGTCTGTACCGAACTCATTTATAAGGCGTATGAACCCGCAACTAATTTTCATGGTGTGCGCTTCAATTTAGAAGAAATCGTTGGTCGTACTGCTATTCCTGCTAACTCTATTGCCCATCAATTTGACACTGAATTTGGAATGCCCGCGCAGCAATTTGATATGGTGGCTTTTCTTGATGGTCAAGAGTGGCATGGTATTGCGGTAGAAGAAAGCGTCAACACCTTTCGCCGTAGTTGGCAACGACCTAAGTGGCGGGTGTTAACGTCGAAAATTAAATAAATCACTTGTGAAGCTGAGAGTGGGCAAACTGCTCTATCGTGTGCATCACGCTGAATTGGTATAATCGGCGATGCACGCAAAAAGACGTTTACCTACTCGACTCTACGATGCTGGTCACAGCGTTAAAATGCAAAACACCAACCAGAAGGTCACAAAATGAAGCGAAACAACTATTTAATCTTAACAACGCTGTATGCAGCACTGGGATTCTCAGCGGTAGCAACAGCCCTTCCTGCCGAAAAAAATCAGCTCCGCATTCAAACCAGCGAATCAAAAAGAAACATAGATACAGGTTTTTCAACATTGGTTTCTTGGCGCAAAGGGGCTGAAAATTTGCATCGCGTCAATGGTTTGATTTTTATCGACGGACTTGAATCGAAAAATCCTACCTCAGCCGCAGGCGTTGCACAGAAAGCAGCGAATGCACTGAATGCCGATATTAACTACGATGCCCCGATGGAACGCGGTGCGATTGCCGAATTCACCAAAGGCAAGCCCGAATTTACCATTAGCAATAAAGACGGCTTTGATTTAGCGCACATTACCACCCGCGATTACAGCAATCAAAAACTACAGTACCTCATTCCTGAACAAAGTTTTAGTTCGGCGGCGGTCAATCTGGCAATTGACTTGGTTTATGCTGCCGAAGTTGAATTTATTGAAGGTTTTTCAGCAGAAATCAACAAAAAAACAGCTGGGGGTTTCGTGTCGGTTGCCATTGACAACGAGCCTGTGATTGAAATTCAAACAGACGGCAAAACCACCGAACAATTAGAAAAAGAATTAGCGCAACTGATTGGCGCGAAAGCGACATTTTCAGCAACGCCGCTGTATCCCAATTATGTTGAAAACGGATCAAGAAACTACAAACCGTTTGATAAAGGCGAAATTCAACTGTTTAATTTGAACGCTAAATCAATCACGATAAATGTTGCCGATTCTGGTTTAGGGGTTTTAACAAAATTTAGTTTCCCCGATGCCAATAAACCCACCGATGTCGCAAGCAAAGCCCCTTACATTGTTACTGCGCTGTTGACATTATTGTTCGGCGGTTTTTGGTATATGTGGAAAATAAAACCAAGAAAAGAAAACCTGCAATAAAGCGTTGAAAAATGTGCAACTAATATAGTGTGAGTAGCTTGGGTTGCGGTTCTTTCGCAACCCACGGCAATCCAATCTACGCAGCTACCCATCAATATGTGAAATAATCCCAATCAAGCAATCGCCAACTATAACAACAAGAGGAATTTATGAATACTTGGATAGAACATTTAAACAGCCCGTTGGTATTAATTGCTTTTATGCTGTTTGTTGTGGCGGGCGTGATTAAGTTAATGCTGAAAACTAACATCATCAAAGTCAATCAAGCCAATTCAGCCAAACTACTCAACAAAAGTTTAAATTATGTGTTTGTGTTGGCATTAATAGGCATGGTGTTTGGTTTTTTCAGTCAGAAAGACGTTTTAGACGTGGTTAAAAATCCACCGATTAATAATAACCCGAAGTCATCAAGTAACACGATAAATCATTCAACTATTACCAACAGCACCGTTAATCAAGCTGGCGGCAATATAACCACCACTACAGAGGAAAAATAAAATGCGTAAAGTAACAACTGCACTACTGGCTTTGTGTTTTAGTAGTTTTGTCTATGCCGCTGATGAGCCTAAGACGGGTAATGCCAATGAAGCGAATAATTCCACCATTACCGATAGCAAAGTGAATCAAGCAGGGCGGGATATTATTAATAATACTTATATAACAACGCCTAAGCCGTTACCTGCCACAAAAACAAACGTGAAAGCCAAATCTACTACCGCGTCTGTTCCAGCAACATCAAAACCTGTAAAAAAAGAAAACCATGCAGAAACAAAAGGCGACAAAAGTCCAGCTATCGTAGGTGATGGCTCAACGATTAATTACTAGCTAATAGGTGAGCAAATGGAAATCAAAAAAATAACAAGTTGGATTATTTTAAGTTTATTGCCTGTCATTTGTGCAAATGCTACGCCTAAAGCTGCAAAAACAACCACCACAACAGGCGATAATTCACCTGCGGTTATTGGCGACCACACTACCATTAATTACAGTTCCGCCGCCGCCATTGACAAAATCGTCGCGGTTTATGCCACGCAACACCAACTCGACACCGAACAGATTAAATCTTTAACCACCGCTGTCACCGCTTTAAGTCAAGGCAAAGGCGTATCGGGTACAGAATCACAGATTAAAGCAGCCTTGGATGCGTTAGCCCAAGGCAATACTGCCTTAGCCAAAGCCTTGTTTGAAAAAGAAACCCAACGGGTAGAACTGGCAGCAAAACAAGGCGCGGCGGCGTATCGCAACTTAGGCGCGTTGGCTTTTTTGAATAATACGCAGGAAGCCTTACAAGCCTATCGCCGTGCCACGCAATTAGACCCCGATGATGCCACTGGCTGGAATGAATTAGGGACTTTATTAATGCGTGTTGGTGATTTGGATGATGCGATTGCCGCATACAGCAAGGTGTTAGCCTTGGGTGAAAGCCAGCAAGACAAAGAAAAAATAGCGTGGGCTTACGGCAATTTAGGGAGTGTCTATTTCACACGCGGCGACTTGGATAAAGCCGTTGAGTTTTATGAAAAAGGGTTAGCGATTCAAATTGCATTAGGCGATAAACAAGGCATGGCAGCGAAGTACGGCAATTTAGGGAATGTCTATAAAACACGCGGCGACTTGAATAAAGCCATTGAGTTTTATCAAAAAGCCTTAACGCTTCATGAAGCCTTAGGCAGTAAAGAAGGCATGGCACAGAATTACAGTGGTTTAGGGCTGGTCTATTTCAAACGCGGCGACTTGAATAAAGCCATTGAGTTTCAGCAAAAAGCCTTAACGCTTGATGAAGACTTAGGCAGTAAAGAAGGCATGGCACAGAATTACGGCAATTTAGGGCTGGTCTATGACAAACGCGGTGACTTGGATAAAGCCATTGAGTTTTATCAAAAATCGTTAGCGATTGCGGAAGCCTTAGGCATTAAAGAAACCTCTGCTAATCAATACGCCAATTTAGGGCTGGTTTATGAACAAAAAGGCAACAAAGCCGAAGCCAAACGTTATTACCAAAAAAGCATCGAACTGTATAACACTCTGGGCAGTCCAAATGCAAAAAAAGTACAGGGTTGGTTAGATAAATTGTAACGGCTAAAATGATGGGTAGCGTAATAACAAAACCCATCACCCTCGCTTGCTCCACGTCATCAAACATAGCAAGTAGGTCGGAATAAGTCTGTTTGAGCGACAGCGAAAACAGGCGTTTCCGACAAACCGTTCTGCACATCATCGCGCTTTGTCGGAAACACCCACCCTGCGCTACCGCTTGGATGGGCTTATTCCGCCCTACGCACTGAACCACATTCACGCTTCGACAAGCTCAGCGCGAACGGTTTTATAATCGTTTTATTGACTGTTAGCTATATTAATCATTTCACCGCTTAGAAAAATCAAGGCATTCAAAAGTCAACTCTACAGGTTAATAACCTACCTATTTCAGCATCGATACTGGAATGACAGTGAATTGCTGACTATCTCAACGTTAAAATATCAATAATTCCAAGCTAGTGTAGTATTATCGCCCCACACTTGCTCTTTGATACGGTTTAATAACCGTTAGGTATTTTCAAAAATATGATTGAACCCGTCGCTTTAAAAGATTTTTTTATCACTTTTTTTTCAGCCGCGTTAATCATTATGGCTGGCGCGAGTTACGCATTATTATTTGCGTGGTCAAAAGTGAATACAAACCCCCGCATTAAAATAGCCGCTTACTTTTCCTATCTCGTGTTGCTGGTTGCCGTTGTGTTACTCACTAAGGCAGCTAACTTTTCAGGTTATTGGCTCACACTGTCTGGCGTGATGGTGGTCGGTTATTTTTTTGCACCTATAGGTATATGGCATTTATGCGTAAAAACTCATGCCGATTCTGATTCAACAACCAACATTTTGGAAGATAAATAATGAATGGAACACCCTTATGGGCTTCGGAGTCATTCTGGAAAAAAACAGCAATTTGGGTCACGGCAGGCTCATTTTTGATATTAGTTGTTTTAACTTTTGATTCATTAAGTCAAACGCAAGCGGGCGGTAAACGTGTGCCTGCATACAGCGTGATTAACAAAAAAATCGATTATGTGTATCAAAAAGACTTACATAAATCCATGCCTGTCATCGGTGAAACTGAATTATTATTCGGTAAAGAATATACCGAAGCCGAGGCAGAACAGTTGGTAATGTTAGGCAAAAAAACCACCCAAGCAAAAAACTGTATGAATTGCCATACCTTGTTAGGTAACGGTGCTTATTACGCGCCTGATTTAACCAAATCTTATTTGGATAAAGGTTGGGTTAACAAGGAAATGCGCGAAGATATGATGATTAAATTTTTAATGGATCCCGAAAAAAATGCCCGCACTTTTGGTAGCAATCGCAAAATGCCTAATTTAGATATTACTGAGCAAGAAGCGAAAGGCGTGATAGCGTTTTTAAAATGGATGTCGAGCATTGATACCAATGGCTTTCCTTATAATTTCAAAACCATTAACGCGGAGGACTGAGCATGAACGCAAAAGAATTATGTGAAGGTTCACGCGCTAACTATGCCAATTTTATAACGTGGGTGGCATTAGATCGTAGCAATTTGAGTGCAGGGAGACAACTGTCGGTTAACTATTTTATCGTTGCGGTGATTTTGTTTTTCGCTCAATTACTATTTGGCATGATAGCCGCCACCCAGTTTATTTTTCCTAACTTTTTATACGACTGGCTAGATTTCAGCGTTAATCGCATGGTGCATATCAACGCCATGATTGTGTGGATGTTGTACGGTTTTATCGGCTGCGTGTATTGGCTGTTGGAAGATGAAAGCGGCACGGAAATCGTCGGTTTAAAACTGGGTAAACTCGCGTTTGGGTATTGACAGGCGCGGTCACGATAGTGGTATTGGTGTATTTGTTGATTCAAACAGGCGCGGGTAAAGATTCCAGCTTGTGGTTGATTAACGAAGGACGCGAATATATTGAAGCTCCGCGCTGGGCAGACATTGGCATTGTCGTGGTGATGCTGATCTTCTTTTACAACGTGGTTGCGACCTTTAGTAAAGGTAAATGGTCAGGCATTGCAGGCGTGTTAACACTGGATTTAGTCGCGCTAGCAGGTTTGTATGTCGCGGGTATGTTCTACATGACTAACATCACTCATGAACAATTCTGGTGGTGGTGGGTAATTCACTTATGGGTAGAAGCCACTTGGGAAGTGTTGGTCGGTGTCATTATGGCGTGGTCATTAATGAAGCTGTTAGGCGTAAGACGGCAAATCGTCACAACGTGGTTGTATATCGAAGTGGCGTTGATGTTCGGTTCGGGTATTTTAGGCTTAGGACATCATTATTTTTGGATAGGCACGCCTGAATATTGGCTGACTATCGGCGGATTTTTCTCTGCCTTAGAGCCAATTCCACTGGTCGCCATGGTTGTTCATGCGATGTATGACGCGGGTAGTCACAGCTTTAAAAACAGCAATCATCCTGCGGTGGCGTGGATTATCGCTCAAGCGTTTGGCAATTTTTTTGGCGCGGGCGTGTGGGGCTTTATGCACACCTTGCCACAAATTAATATGTTTACACATGGCACCCAATGGTCAGCATCACACGGTCATTTGGCATTCTTTGGTGCGTATGCCACGATTAATATTGCGTTCTTTTATTTGGCAATACAACATTGGCGCGGCGATGTATGGATGAATAGCGATACCGCGAACGCATGGCGGTGGAAATGGGCGTTGGGCTTATTGAATGTGGGTGTCGTTGGTATGACGGTTGCGTTATTAATCGCAGGTTATGAACAATCGTTTATTGAACGTGCGGTTGAAGGTTCAACATGGGGCGGTTATTTTTCTGCTCAAAATCATCCATCCTTTCAAAGCGCGATGGTGTGGCGATGGTTTTTTGGTTTAATGACGTTTTCTGGTTTAATTTTACTGATTTGGGATTTATTGACTATCGGCAAAGGCGAAACTCGTAAAGCGCAGGAGATTGTTGAGCATTAGTCTCGTAGGGGCAATCCCTTGTGGTTAGCCTTTTGAGCATGACTGTCAGTCCTTTAAAGGACTGGCAGTCATTAATTCGTTTAACCCACTACCGAACCATTTCTATGTTACTCACAATATTAGGAGTCGATTTGATACTGCAACGCCGCTTTCACACAGCGTAAAATTTCATAACTATACAGTCCTTCAAACTGTTCAAAAATGGGTTTTAAACTATTTTTTTGCTCTTCGGGTAGATTTAAAATACTGGCTTCTATTTGCTTTATTTCTGGTTCAGATAAATCAATCACGTCTGCCAATACTAACAAGCCTTGGGAAATTGCTTCGGCTAAATGCCCGTAAATGGTAGAGTTTTTTAAAGCTCTTTGTTCGGCGATTTTCTGTATATTAAACCCTAATCTGAATAAACGAATTGATTCCGCTGCGGTATCTGATAGTCCTTCATCCCCACTGAAAAAATCACTGATAATGGCTAAAAACTTTTTACCGTATAAGTCCAATTTACGTTGTCCTATGCCTGATAATTCCGCCATTTGCGTTAAACTGGTAGGCTTTTGCTCCATCATTGCCATCAGAGTAGCATCATGAAAAATCTGATAAGGCGGGACTTGTTGATCATCGGCAATTTCACGGCGTTTGGCGCGTAGTGCGTCCCATAATAAAGTATTGTTATTACTGCGACTTCGGGTCATAGCCGTTTTACTGGGCTTAAGTTTTTCTGTTTTATTGTCTTTGCGCAATATCAATTGCTGTTCACCACGCAAAATGGGACGACTGGCTTCGATCAAATTCAACACACCAAAATGTTCAAAATTAATGGCGACCAAACCGCGTGCCACTAATTGCCGAAACACCGAATGCCATTGTTGTTCATCTAGCTCTTTACCAATACCAAACGTGGATTGTTGGTGATGATTAAAATTCAAAATCTTCTCGGTTTCTTTACCTTGCAACACATCAATCAAATAATGCACACCAAAACGTGAACCTGTGCGATAAATACAAGATAGAGCTTGCTGGGCGGCGACCGTACCATCCCACGTTTGTACGGGTTCTAAACAAGTGTCGCAGTTGCCGCACGGTTGTTCAAGCAGATCACCAAAATAGCCCAATAGTGTTTGCCGCCGACAATGCACTTGTTCACACAGTGCCAACATAGCATCTAGCTTATGCAGTTCTAGGCGTTTATGGGCATCATCGGCATCTGAACCTGCCAGCATTCGCCGCATTGTCACCACATCTTGTAAACCGTAAGCCATCCACGCATCAGCAGGAAGACCATCTCGCCCTGCTCTGCCCGTTTCTTGATAATACGCTTCGACGCTTTTGGGTATATCCAAATGAGCAACAAAACGCACATTGGGTTTATCGATACCCATGCCAAAGGCAATAGTGGCAACGATAACAACACTGTCTTGCCGTAAAAATGTTTGTTGATTTTTTTGACGATCAGTGCTGTTCATACCCGCATGATAGGGCAGTGCGTTAATGTTTTTGCTTTGTAACCAATGCGCGATTTCTTCAACTTTTTTACGCGATAAACAATAAACGATACCTGCATCACCGTCATGCTGATTGCGCATAAACGCGAGTAATTGTTGACGGGGATTTTTTTGTTTCTGCACGATGGCATAGCGAATATTGGGACGATCAAAGCCACTCAAATATAGCGGTGCGTGTTCCAGTTTTAAACGAACAATAATTTCTTGGCGAGTACGCTCGTCAGCGGTAGCCGTTAAGGCAATACGCGGAATAGTCGGAAAGCGTTCGTGTAATATCGACAATTGCAAATAATCAGCACGAAAATCATGCCCCCATTGTGAAACACAATGGGCTTCATCAATGGCAAACAACGCGACTTTAATTCTGCTGAATAGCTCTAATGTACGCGGTGCGGTTAATCTTTCTGGCGCGATGTACAACAAATCCAATTCATTATTGAGTAATTGCTGCTCAATGCCCCGCGCTTGCTCCATCGTCAGCGTAGAATTAAGAAACGCTGCTTTCACCCCCAATTGCAATAAAGCACTGACTTGATCCTGCATCAAGGCAATCAACGGCGAAATAACAATACCCACTCCCTCACGCACTAGCGCGGGAATTTGATAACACAAGGATTTACCACCACCCGTAGGCATTAGCACCAAGGCATCTTGCCCAGAGATAAGGTGTTCAATTGCTGCTTGTTGTTGACCACGAAAACTGTCGTAGCCAAATACGGTTTTTAATATATTGAGGGGCGTGTTCATGTGCTGCACGGGTTTCTACAAGAATGCCGCGATTATATCAGGACTAGATAGGTGATGACTTTTACAACCACCCGCAGGGTGCGTCGCCAAAACAGCTATTCTTGATTAAAACAAAATGGCTTAAAGTTTTCTGGTACGCAAAGTGAGAACTGCTCATCGTGGATTTTGGCAAAATACAAACCTTGTGCTAATACTTTTTGTTGTAATTGTTGATTGGCATCGACAGCGGGGAGTTTGTCAAAAACCTTTTGCGATTTGCTACAGGCTGTTAATAGGATGAGTAAAATAAGGAGTAAGGTTTTTTTCATGGGGGTGGAAGGGATTTGTGGTAGCAGTAGGATGGGTAGAACGTAGTGAAACCCATCAATTACGCGGGTTGTGATGGGTTTCGCTATCGCTCTACCCATCCTACGCTCACCTATCTTACGAGTTGTTTTCGCCTTTGCTCAAACAGGCTTATTCCGACCTACAGGGCTAACGATGGTTTTTTAAAAAGCTTTGTATTCTTGTTCTTATTGGACGTTTTTGATAATGTATTTGACCTGCTTTAATTTTTGTTAAATCTATAAATTTTGTAACCCCTTTTTGTTTCAGCTTTGTGTTTTCTGACCAAGAAGATTCGCCACATATCCTAACTGCTAAATATATCAGTCTCTTTGAGAAATTATCTACATCAAGAGTAGTCATGGCTTTATACAAAATTAAATCGGCTTTTTCTCTTGGTATACTTTGATTCCAATAAAGCCAGTCATGAATCACAGCTGCATTTCCATATTTCCCCCATTTTGGAAATAACCACCACAATGGACGTGGAATAGAGGCAAAATCAGTAATAAAACCGAGAGGAACGTTTATGCTATATTTATCTTTATTCTTAGTACGATAACCATTCGTGACATAAGAAAAATCGCGCATGATAATCCAATTTTCCCCATCATCTAAAGGACTTACCAAAAGAACATTAGTAAAACTGCTCATAATAACAACCTCTCAAATTATTAATTAGTGCGTAAGCTGGGATTCGTGTCTCATCCCAGCCTACAAATTTGAAATACCCTAAACCCAAAGCCAAGGATAGCTTTGTTTGTGTTTTACCTCATAAGCGTCAATTTTATCAACGTGTTTCAGCGTCAAGCCAATATCATCTAAACCGCTTAATAAATTGCCTTGACGGAATGGGTCGATTTCAAAGGTGAAGCCATTCCCTGCTGGTGTAGTAACAGCGCGATTTTCTAAATCAACAATGAATTTCACGCCTTCGTTCGCGGCGATTTCTGCCATTAAGGCATCGAGTTGGGCTTGGCTGACGATAATTGCCAGAATGCCGTTTTTGAAACAGTTGTTGTAGAAAATATCGGCGTAGCTGGTGGATATGATGGTGTTGAAACCATAATCGGCGATTGCCCACGGCGCGTGTTCACGCGATGAGCCACAACCAAAGTTATCACCAGCCACTAGAATTTTCGCGCCTTTGAACGCGGGTTTGTTCAGTTCAAATTCGGCGTTGTCGCTACCGTCATCGTTATAACGCCAGTCATGGAACAGGTGGACACCAAAGCCTGAGCGTTCTACTTTTTTCAGAAACTGTTTCGGAATGATTTGATCGGTATCGACGTTGCTACGGTTCATTAACGCGGCAATGCTTTCGTGTTTTGTGTAAGGTTGCATTATATTCAGTCCTTATAGGGTGCGTATATCAACAAAATGACCAGCGGCGGCGGCAGCGGCTGCCATTGCGGGTGATACTAAATGGGTTCTGCCGCCTTTGCCTTGACGACCTTCAAAGTTACGGTTTGAGGTAGAGGCACAGCGTTGTCCTTTGCTGAGTTCGTCGCCGTTCATGGCTAAACACATGGAACAACCTGGTTCACGCCATTCCCAACCTGCTTCGATGAAAATTTTGTCTAGCCCTTCTTTTTCGGCTTGTTCTTTAACGTGGTAAGAACCAGGAACAACGATAGCGGTTACACCGTCAGCCACTGTTGTGCCTTTGGCGACTTCGGCAGCACTACGGAAATCTTCGATACGTCCGTTGGTGCATGAGCCGATGAAAACGTAATCAATTTTGATGTCAGTAATCGGCATATTAGGCGTTAAGCCCATATAGGCTAACGCCGATTCACAGGCTTTGCGTTTGCCTTCGTTGTCGAAACTTTCAGGCGCGGGTACGTTGGCATTGACACCGATGACTTGTTCAGGCGATGTTCCCCATGACACTTGTGGCGCAATATCAGCGGCATTCAGAGTAATAACGGTATCAAATTCTGCACCTACATCACTGGGTAAACTTTTCCAGTAAGCCAAGGCTTGTTCCCACATTGCAGCTTTTGGCGCGAATTCTTTGCCGTTTAAATATTCGTAGGTTTTTTCATCGGGGGCAACTAAGCCTGCTCTCGCGCCTGCTTCAATCGCCATATTGCATAGCGTCATGCGTCCTTCCATACTCAATGCTTTAATCGCATCACCTGCGTATTCGATAACGTGACCTGTACCGCCAGCGGTACCGATTTTGCCGATAATGGCGAGGGCAATGTCTTTCGCGGTGCTGTATTTAGATAATTCACCGTTGACTTGCACCAGCATGGTTTTGGATTTTTTTTGTGGCAAGGTTTGGGTTGCCATAACGTGTTCGACTTCAGATGTGCCGATACCAAACGCTAATGCACCAAACGCGCCATGTGTAGCGGTGTGACTGTCGCCACAAACCACCACCATACCTGGATGCACAAAGCCATGCTCAGGCACAACCACATGAATTACGCCGTTATTGGGGCTTTTCATGTCGTATAAATTCAAGCCGTTTTCCAGACAGTTTTCTGCCATTGTTTCGATTTGTTTTCTGGCGATAAGGTCAGCAATCGGTAAATCACGGTTTTTAGTCGGTACGCAATGATCCATGGTCGCTAAAATGCTGTGCGGATTTCGGACTTTACGACCTGAGATTTTCAAGCCTTCAAAGGCTTGCGGGCTGGTGACTTCGTGCATTAAATGACGGTCAACATAAATTAATGGGGCTTGACCTTCGACATCGACGACAAGGTGACTGTCCCAAATTTTTTCGTACATGGTTTTTTTCATGATAATTCCAAGGTGTATTGCTCGCTCTCTATGGAGCGTAGGGCGGTGTTACGGTGTAAAAACCGTTATTGTACATTGCTAGGTATGCTGTGCAAAATAGCGACAACATGACAGCCACTCCTTAAAAGGACTGGTAGTCATTAAACCAACATCTCTGTTGTTCATTTCTAGCAGAGTGTGACAAAATCAGCTCTCAAATTGCTGTCCAACTCATTAACATTTACCCAAACCAAAGCCCATGATTAATGTCGATCGTTTAATTTTTGAATACCCTAACCTCAGGGCGTTGGATGAGGTGTCGTTTTATATTCCACAAGGCAGTATCACCGCATTGGTTGGGCCTAACGGTGCGGGTAAAACTACGCTGTTGCGCTGCATGGCTGCCTTAGAACAACCTGTCAGCGGTGATATTCGTATTAATAATATTGATGTGTTGGAACATCCGCGTGAATGTCATCGTATCATTGGCTATTTATCAGACTTTTTTGGATTGTATGATCGTTTAACGGTGCGCCAATGTCTGCATTATGTAGCACGCGCTCAAGGTATCGCAGAAGAAGATTGCGCCGCTGCTATTGCTAGAGTCAGCAAAGGTTTACATATTACCGACCGTTTGGATGTGTTAGCGGGAACATTATCTCGTGGTTTACGTCAACGTGTTGCCATTGCACAAGCGATTATTCATTCGCCACGAGTCGTATTGTTGGATGAACCTGCGTCTGGTTTAGACCCAGAAGCGCGTCATGAACTTGCGGAATTATTTTTGGAATTACAACAACAGGGCATGACTTTGTTGGTGTCCTCGCATATCCTCGCAGAATTAGAAGCCTATAGCACTGATATGTTAGTGTTACGCGAAGGAAAAATTATTGAACAAGTGACGATTAAAGCCCACGCCCACGCACAAGATTTTAAACTGGTATTGGCAAGTCCTGTCGAAAATCTTGCCACACTCTTGCAACAAATCGACAAAATAAAACTATTAAAAAATGAATACAATCAAACCGTGTTGCTACAGGTACAAGGCGATAGCCTGCAACAACATGAGTTATTAAAAAACCTGTTAGCTCAAAATCTACCTGTTTGCGAATTTGCCAAAATCACCAGCAATTTGCAAGATACTTATTTAGAAACCATTAGGCACCGCTCATGAATCTTAATCCTGAATTTCAACGTCAGCTTCAGTTAGAATTTTCACAAGCGCGGCTTATTGGTGTACCGCTGATTTTAGGGGTTATTTTTGCCCTGACTTATATTATCGATGACTATCAGTTTGCCAGTGTCACCACACGAAGCGCGTTAGGTTTATTTTTGCTGATGGTGTCATTTTGGGGAGCGCGACAAGCGGTGGACAGCGTACTCGAAGAGCAACGCAGTCACACTTGGGATACCCAACGCCTATCTGCATTAAACCCGTGGACGATGATGATTGGTAAATTATTGGGAAGTACCCTAGTGGTTTGGTATGGCGGCGTAATTTGTTTGATCGTTTATGCCATATCCGCACCCAATGCTAATAATTTTATGTGGGTTTGTAGCTACGCTATCACTAGCGGCTTATTGGTGCAAAGCGTGAGTTTAATGCTGAGCTTGTGTGCTTTGCGTAAAGGGCAGATAAACGGTAATTCAATTATTATCGGTTTGGCAATATTGGCTGCATTTACCATCGGTTCTTTTATTATGCCGTTATCGGAAGATCCGCAAAACACACAAAATGCAGTTGATGTTACTTGGTACGGTCTAAATACCACAGTACAGTCTTTAAGCTTAGTCAGTGTCTTTCTTGCTTTGTTCTGGTGTGTGGTCGGCAATTATCGACTCATGGCACAAGAATTACGCATACGCACCTTGCCTTGGGTGTGGCTGTCTTTCGCGCTGTTCCTTATCTTTTATATTGGCGGCTTTATACCCGCAGAAAAATTTGGCGATTATTTTTACACTGTCGCTTTCAGTATCTGTTTAACCCTGAGTTATTTTGCGGTGTTTACCGAACATCATGAGCCTATGCGTATTAAACGCTTGTTCACTTATGTTGCAGCAGAAAATTGGTGGCGCAGTGCAGAAGAATTACCGTTATGGTGTGTCACCTTTGTATTAGCTATTTTAGTGGCGATACCTCTGTCATTTACCCATCCAGCTGATATTGAAGAACTACACATTTACCCGCTGACTATCTTATTGTTATTACTTAGAGATATAGGGATTTTTCTATTTTTTAACTATGGCAAAAATCCACAACGGGCGTTTAGTTTGACCTTGTTATCGTTAATATTGCTGTATGGTGTTTTTCCAAGCATATTCACAGCCGCCAAGTTAAAAGGCATGGTAGTGCTATTTTTCCCGTTAATTTCAGACAGCACGATACTTTCTATTTTTTGTATGAGCTTACAAAGTGCGTTGATTTGGTATTTGCTGTATAAACGTTGGCTAGAAAGTGTTTAACCGCAATCATTTACTATTTAAACTTCATTAGCTTTAGGATTTATTTTAAATTTGGTATCCTTACCAACGTTTTAGCCGCTTGCTTGACTTAAAAAATAGCCGCTAACTTTTCTCTTTCTATATTATTTGAACGTATGCACATTGCGTAAGTGTTAATTAACTGAACGCTTGGAAATTGCTTGTAGCCAAGGAAAATTGTAATGCTTGATTCGATTAAAGATAGTCGTATTCCCACAAAATGGTTTAATAGTACCCTGAAAGTATTGTGCGAGATTGAAAGCTCAGCGCAATTAATCGATGTCGTCACGGACATCAAATTGCAACTAGGTTTTGACAGTATTGCTTATGGCTTTGTGATGCCGAATAATTTTAGGAGTGAGGATTTCTACATTTATTCAGACGCTCCTGAAGAATGGAAAAAAACCTATAGCCAACATGAATACTGGAAAATAGATACTCGAATCATTACTGCGCGTCAGCAGATTATTCCATTTCGCTGGAGCGACCTTCCTCATCGGGCGGACTTTATTTCCAGCAAACTTATGATGGGCATTTACGATGGCATCACTATACCCGTACATGGACCCAATCATTTTTTTGGTTTTTTGCATTACACTTTTCGCTTTGATCAAAAAAAGATAACGAGTTGGATACAATATATTCAGCCTTATATCGTGCATTTGGCGCAACATATCACCCAAGCTAAGTGCGATTTGATTCAAAGAGGCTTGCTGTCACCCCTAATCTACAATGTTTCAAAAAATAATTCTATTGTACTGAGCGGACAACAACGTAGGTGTTTGGTTTGGGTTGCTGAAGGAAAAAGTACCGAAGAAATTTCCTCGATTCTCGACATTTCTGTTTCCACTGTCAACAAACACCTTGATGGCGCGTCCAAATTATTGAACACCAATAGCCGCGCCCATGCGATAGCCAAAGCAATAGATGGTAAATTAATCGGTTTGGAGTACAAAAAAAACTCCAATCTTTTCTATTTTTAAAGCTCTTGTGAATAGTGGTGGAAATCAGGCTTTGCATGAGTGCAAGCAGAGCTTGCACTCCCGAATATACGCCACTCATTGATAAGAGCTTACTGACAATATTACGGTTTAATCATCTCTTGGTATTCATGAATAACTGCATCTGGGCTAGCAAATCCATTCAGGCTAACCCAAGGTTTATCAGGGGCTGGACGCATAAAAATCACCGAGGAGTGATTCATTTTATCACCGCCATCAACCTTAAATGCTTTTTGTATGGCAATACTGGTTTTCAGTGTACCCGTGTAATAATCCCAATGCGCACCTGCATTAAATTTTTTGCCATACTCAAGGAGTTTTGCGGGGGTGTCATTTTCTGGATCAATAGAAATTGATACCAAATGCACATCAGCCAATTTGTCTTGCACTTTGGAAAAAACATGGCTGAGCATTGGACAAATTGCCGAACAGGATGTGAAAATAAAATTCAAAATCACAGGGCGACCATCATCCAATTCTTTGCGCAACGATAATTTTTTACCATCTTGACGAATGACGCTAACATCTGGCAGTTGATAATTACCAACGGTACGAGTCAACGCAGGTGTTGACTCTTCTGCCATCAAGGAAAACGGCGTGAAAAACAAGGCAAAGACAATGATGAGGGGCATTACAAGCCGTTGGTGTTGATGACAGCGATTCATAGTATTTATCCTAAAATGTTACGGTACAATCCAATCCGATTCAGCTACCAGTTTTCCATCTGTGGCAAAGTGTGCAATGTAAGCCCCTTTAGAAGCAAACCGTTGTCCACGAGCTAGACTTAAATGCGGATAGAGCGAAACATTAGAACCCAGACTCAACATATCCTCTGCGCGTTCTATCATATAATCTCGGTAGAGATTATCCAGCATTTGAGAGCTAATATCTGTTAAAAACAGTAAGTTGAAAAAAACTTCGGACTGAAATGCCACATCGACCACTGGCAGTTGCCAAGTTTTTAGCCATCTTTTCAATGACTCTTCGCTTCCCTGACGTGACGCTTCACTTCCCTGACGTTTTTCACCCAAGTCATAAGGATAAACCACTCGAATTTGTGGTTTCCACGCCTTTGAAGCAAAGTCATAGTTTTCCTGTGTCAAAAAGCCAGAAACATAAGTGACGGCTGGCAGCTTTTGTGATTCCACCTTGTTAAGCGCGGACAAATCTGCTGGATTCAACCATAACATGAGCGCATCTTTATTGGAAACGCCTTTCAGTGCCGCTTTTAAAGCAGACGGTTCATTCCCGCTTAGTACACGATTTTCAATTTGAATACCCGAATCATGTAGAGCTTTAGTCAATGCTTGAGCCGCGCCCTGCCCCACCTCGTTATCCCGATAGACTTGAAATAATCGGTGAGGGGCATTTTTTTCCTGATTATGCAAATGCTTAGCTAAAACATCGGCTTCCAGTGCCACACCGCGAGAATAGTAAATTGAATAATAGCCAGTTTCAGCAGGTGGAAGTGCAACGCTAGGAAGCATACAGGGCAATTTCTCTAACTGACAAAACGTATGCACAGGTGCCCAAGTGGTATTTGAAAGCCCTGAAATGACTGCAAAGACGGGTTGTTTGCGGTAATTTTCCGCTAATTGCGTTCCCCAAGTATCTGGTGCGCCCTGTAATTCCCAAACCACTAACTCCCAATTGCGTAAGGTGCGCGGAATCAGATCGATGGGCATACGCATACGCCCAGAATAAGTTTGCTGGCTGGCATTGCGCTGAGCAAAGCTCGCTTGCATCATGCTTACCATAGCATCCTTCTTTTTTGGATCTGTATCTGGGGTAATTATCGTAGCAAAATGTACTTTATCAGTACCGACACCTGGCGACACTTCTGCCGACAATTGTCTCAGGTAAGCCATTAATGCCTTGACTTCAGCATCGCTTAAATCGTATTTCGGCATCAGCGCATTCATTGCGCGACCATCTACATTGACATTTTCACGGAGTACCTTGGTAAAAGAGGCTTCTGTATAAGGTTCGTGCGCACGGGTTAAGTTCTTGGGAGCACGTTGATCCATCAACGCAATCGGACGATTTTCAGCCGTGGCAAACAAAAAACCACCATTGATGGGGCTTACCACAATATTGCCTTCCAGACTTCCCATACCGCTACGCCGATGACAGGTTTCACAGGCTGCTGTAGCACCCTCAACTTGAACAGTGTCCTGACGCTTACCCTGCAATGGTTTGCCAGAAGGTAAAATTCCCTCCATATAAATTCGTCTACCCAATTCTACGTCTGCATTATCAGCAACTGGTGGCTCGGCATACACAACAAACGTTAGGGTAACTAACGATAACAACATCAGCCAGCGACTGCCTAACAGCCATGAAGATTCTTGGCGAATTTTTGAAAATGAAGCAAATTGTGAAAACATCTAGTTCTCCAAAGAAGTTAAATCAATCGGACTTAAAAGCTGATTAAGGTGCAGTGGGTGTCTCTTTGCCTGCGGTTATGCTGAGCAACTCCACATCGAATATCAATGTCGAGTTTGGTCCTATGTCACGACCCGCACCGCGCTCGCCATAAGCCAGTTGCGCTGGAATAAATAGCTGCCATTTAGAACCGACTGGCATCAGCTTCAAGGCTTCCTGCCAACCAGGAATAATGCTAGCGACTTTGAATTGTACGGGTTTGCCGACACGGGCGGAGCTATCAAACTCGGTGCCGTCAATGAGTGTGCCGCGATAGTTACATTCTACAATATCAGTTTCAGTTGGTTTCTTGCCGTCGCCTTGTTTGATAATTTTATACTGCAAGCCACTGGGTAGCGTTACGATACCGTCCTTCTTGGTATTTTCAGCCAGAAAAGCTGCACCCGCTTTTTGATTGGCATCGCTAGCGTTTTTTACCGCAGCAGCCTGTTTCGCTTTAAGCTCATTCTGATAGGCACTCATGATATTGCGCAATTCGTTATCGGGTATGCTTAGCTTCTTGCCTGTATAAGCATCCTTAAGTCCTTTGGCAAGTTGGTCAAGGTCTATATCGAGAGCCAGACGCTTGAAATTTCGCCCCAGATCAACACCAATACCGTAGCTGACTGAGCTTTTGTCAGTCTTTTTTTCTGTAGTCGAAGTGCTTTGTTCGGCGGCTTTAGGCTGTTCGGTGGGGGGAGACTTTTTGGCATACGCCACGGGTAGCAAAGCGCAGCCGATTAACAAGGCTGCCACGTTTCTTTTTATCATCAGTAAACCTCTTGAATAATTAAATTTGCGGAGAAAATCCGCGTTAAACGCTGTATTGATCTGATAGCTAAAATCGTCCCACGTTATTATGTCAGTGCGGGGTGAGTAGTCACACTTTAGCAAAGAATGGGGGAGTTAGCCAAGGCTATCGTTGAATTTCATTTTTGGATTGCGTCGAAGGTTTCGGCGTAATCCAAAAAAGGGTCGTGGTTCTGACCGTTTTATAAAGTTGAGCCAACGGGGTTAGCGTTGGCTCGGTTGTATTCAAAGTGACTGGGTTGAAGTTTTCACCATCAACCCAGTCTTTTCAGCCGATTGATTAAGTTGCGATAGTGCTGCAACTCAACAGGTCAGGCTTAGTTCAACGTGATGGTAGCAGTCGATGACACTGTTGTTCCATTTGCAGTCAAGTTGTAAGTCACTGTGTAAACACCTTTTCTTGCATTTGCACGAGCGGTGTTGTTGGCACCACTAGCAGGCAGTGACAACACAACATTGTTGCCGACTACGCTTGCCGTACCGTTACCCGCTGTTTTTGAGAGACTAACAAAAGCCACGGTTCCCGTTGTTGGTATGTCATTGGTGCGAACATTCACAGTCACGGTTTGTGTACCAGTTGCTGTGGGTGCTGCCTGCGTCAGGATGTCAGGATTAGCAGTTACCGCTAATGCTATACCATTACCTGACAAGCTTACATTTTGCGTTTGCGCTGTTGCACCGTTAGCATTGGTGTTGGTAATCGCCAAGCTACCCGCCGATGCACCCGTTGCCGTTGGTGTAAAGCTTACACCAACAGTACAATTTGCATTAGCCGCTAAAGTAAACGTTGTGCCAGTGCCAGTTGTCGTGCAGCTACCACTTGTACTTGTTGATCTTGCAAACGATCCTGTAAAAGTCATAGCCTTGTTGACAGTCAGACTAGAACCACCTGTGTTAGTCAACGTTACCATTTGCGTAGCACTAGTCATTGTTGACATAGTATCAGGGAATGTCAGAGTACTAACACTCAGAGTTGCAATTGGCGGCGGTACAAAACCTATACCTGACAATGTCACAGTTTGCTTGCTGTTAGCTACATTGTTAGAGTTATCAGTGATAGTCAACGTTGCAGTTTTACTTCCAGCACTCGTAGGTGTAAAGGTAACATTGATGGTACAAGTGGCATTATTTGCTGCCAAGGACGCACCACAAGGGTTATTCGCAACACTAAACTGATTAGCATTAGTTCCAGTAATACTGATTTTAGAATTATTAGCGGTGCTAATAGTCAATGCCAATGTACCTGTATTGGTTAATGTTACTGGCAGTACGCTACCACTACTAGTAGTTGCTATAGTTCCAAAGTCAAGTGCTGTTGTTGATAGCTTTGCTATTGGCATTGGCACAGGGCGATTAACTGTCGCTGCATCCGAGCTAGCAGTGACGTTAGCATAACCTGCGTAACCCATAACACCAGTCACAGCATCAACAAGGTTCGGTACCAACGAATTAACAGCTGCTGGTAGGGTTTGACTATAGTCCCAACCACCGCCAGCAACTGCCGCCAATGGTTTATCAGCACGACCCGCACCACCACCTACGGTGTTGTTAGCTACGACTCGGTAATAATATGAAGCAGTAGCCGCCGCTGTTTTATCGGTGTAAGACAATAAACAACCCGCTTGTAAATCACATTCTTTTTTAGCGAATGCCTTACCAGTCGCTGGATCGATAAGCGATGCGACAGGCATATTGAACGTTGCATTTACGGTTTGAAATCCTGACTTATCAGCTTTCATCACACCATCTAAAGAGCGTGTAATTTCAACCCAGTTAGCGGTCATGGAGTTATCTTTCCAATCTAGCTTGACACCACCATTTCCTGAGAGAGTGGTTGCAGTCAAACCACTAGCTGCTTCTGGTGGTTGTGCTACCGCAATAGCCCGCATCATGTCGTTTTCTTCATGACCCAGAATATGGCAGTGCCAGACGTATTCCCAACCATAGTTCATGTCCAGATTGTTGCCAGTAACATTCGCGGCATTACCAGTCATTGGATTCAAGTTGAAGAAATCAGTGCCTGAAGCATTACTACTTGGATCAATCTTACGATGGCTATTTGCCACTTTGAACGGCAGTTCCATAGTCATAGGACGTAGTGCCACGATGACATCAGATAAAGGATGCATCAATACAGCGTCTTTCCAGCCCAGTTCATTAGCTTCTGGTGGGTAAATCGCGCCGTCCCAACCGACTCGGTTAACGATCTGTACATGGAACAGATGGAAGTGGATGGAGTGCGAGTCAACACCATTATGGGTAATTTTCCATAATGAGGTACCATCAGCCAGTGTGCCACTAATCGGCGTAGCATTGGTATTAGGCGTGATCTTGACTAACTCGGTTGGTGGATCAATATACGCTTGCGGAATCGAAGTTTGGATAGTTGAAGTAGTGCGTGGTACTTCAGTACCCAGCAATGCGTTCATCCGTCCCCAGTTCATAGTCCAGTCTTCGATGATGGTTTTTGGTGCCATGTCCAGTGTGACTGTTGGGTCGCTGGATAAGATAGAGAAGTTACCCGTAGTAGCATCCTTAATCAGCGGCTTGAACGTCAGTTGATAATCGGCAATTCTTGATAGATCAGTACCCAAGGAATCAGGTACAGACGTACCGTAAACTGGGTTGTAAGCAGCCTGCGGAACGATAATTGGCTCCTGACTGGTTCTAAACGCAGTTTGCACGGCGGTTGTCAACTCAGGAAGCTTGATGCTACCTGTGCTATCACGGCTAGTGTCAGCACTGGCAGCAACAGTACCGCCCTTACTAGTATCACTACTAATCCGAATCTGCATCACAGTACGCGTGTTAGGACCATAACCTGGAATAGTCGAGAACGCACCACCCGTATCGGTGTTGTCATAGTTGCCAGTGTAATAATCCAGACGTAAATCCCACGCAGGCATCGGTGCAGGTGCGTCGTTGTACATGATCAAGGTAGCACCCGCATACTTGCTGAAGTCCACCAAGACATCGGCACGTTCCGCAGGACCTAACAATAAAGCGTGTTCTTTGATGTTACCAATCAGGATGTTTTTTGGATTGTACTCGTAGTTAACGGGTTGGTTTTTGATGACCACAGGTGACGATAGGAAGCCACCCTCGGTACCAATCTGTACCATAGCAGGACCACGGGTTTTCGGATCAAATACACCAGATGGACGACCGTCAAAAGTCACGCCACCTTTTTGCTGGGTATACCAGTGACTTGGGAATGGGGTAGCTGAATTCTGCGTCGAGGTAAACGGTACCATTTTAACTTCGGTACAATCGGCTGGATTTACGGCATTCACACCATCGCACAATACGGCTTGACCTGTTGAGCCAGCATTATCATCCGCAGTAGTCTTGGAGTTTTTGCTCGCCGCAATAACCAGTGACAGATTGAGCATACGGTCATTACCAACACTTAACAGACGCAGACGGTATTGCTTCGGATCCAAGTTGATGTAAGGATACGCAGTACCATTAACCAGTGGGGTGTCATTGAAGGCTTCTGGAGTACCTGAGGGTGAAGTGGTAACTGCCCCCCCGTTCATAGCATTCTTAACGCCAGCGGTGCTACCGTTAGGTACGCCAGGGATTTGCGTTGGCTCGCAGTAACTCGCTGTCGTATTACACAAGGGGTCGTAATACGGGTTGTTAATCGGACCATTGGAAATAGCGGTGAACGGAGGCCAGAACCATGGGCCATAATCCCAACGCCCCATTGCGTTACCGCCAGAGATGTCGCCTGGATTTTGGTTAGGCATGAACACATGAGGAACCCACAGGTCACCATTGCCGTTTGGACCTGTGGAAACAACATTACCATTGGCATCAAACCCAGTAGTACCCCAACGCCAAGTTGGATCTTGGGATTGAAGCTGAGAAGCGAAAGCCGCATAGAAGTTCATCACTGGCTTAGTGTTATTCGGTACGAAGGTTTTTTCCTGAATCACCAATGGAATGGTGTCGGGCAAATCTGGTAGTACTGCTGGATAGATAGGTGCCGATGAAGTGCTATCATACTTTGCCAGCTCTGTTCCCTTATAACCCATTTGTTGCGCCGCTGCATACGCTGTACCACCTTTGACCATCGCCTGTTCGGTTGGATCCTGAATGATATAACCTGCCGCCATACCCGCGTACACGTTCAAACGGGTAATACCTTCGGCATGATCATGATAGAACATCAAGCGCGCACTTTGCTGATTGGTGAAGTAGTAAGTTAATGAACCGTCGCCAGGGTTGTTGGTGGCATTGGCTGTTGTACAAGTCAGTTGACCCGCGCAGCTAGAAATTAGGTTGCCAGAGGTGGCATCAAACCACATATCTGGTACATCACGAGTACTTTCGCCCTTGTTTTGAGCAGAGGTTCCCTCATTCTTCGGCTTAACAGTTTGACGCGGTGTACCATCGCTGATCCACGGTGTATTACCGCCGTGTAAATGCAACGCGGTGCGGTTGTCGGTGGCTAAAGCAGTGTCAGCACCCATATAGGTGGTATCTACTGGTAAAGGCAGTTTGCCAGCCGCACCTTTCGATAAATGGTTGACCAGCTTGATCCGTACTGCACGACCTTTTTTTGCCACGATGATTGGGCCAAGATATTGGTTTCCAGTTGGTGGAACTACTGTGTTAGCACCTGAAGCGTCGGTACCATTATTTAGCTGTCTGTAACCGCGTAAATGAGTGGCTGGCAAATCAGAATGCAGTTGTTTGGTGTACTCAGTTTCCTCTATCTCGTAGTAATCAGAACCAGGGAAAGTCGTTGTATCTGCAACGGCAACAGGAAGGGATTGACCAAGTAGGTTTGCTCCGTTCGTGTCATAACCAGCTCCCGTCAAATAAGACGAAACACCTGGGATACCTGGTAACGCGTCAAGGAATTTACGGATACCAGTACCAGCGATTGGCGTGGTGAAACCCGTGCAACTCAAATTTGCAGGTGCGTCGATTGTGATCGTCGGAGGATTTAAGGAGTCATAGCCAGAACCAGCATCGACAAGCGTGATACTAATGCCCCCCGACGCTTTATCAACAGCGGCTGTTGCAGTTGCAGTCACATTGCTCACGCCTCCTAGGGTAGGTGCAGAAATTGTGACCTTCGGGGCAGAGGTATATCCAGTGCCTGCGTAGGTAACCGCGATACCAGTAATTGAACCTGTCGTCGTGTCCACGGTGGCTGCCGCACTGGCAGCAGTGGCTAAGGTAATGCCAGGACCAGTTACTGTGCCGTTAGCGTCTACATTAGGGGTAATGGCACCCGTTCCAGATACGTTATTGACCGTCACACTGCAAGAAGTATTTGCAGCACCGCCCACGATGGACAGAACATCACCATTGGCATAGCCTGTTCCACCTTGGACATCGGTGATGCGGGGCGTTGTAGCCCAGTTGTTATAGTCATAGGTGGTTACCGCTGCGCCTGTACCTGCGCCTGTGACACTAGACACTGCTGCCAGAACTGGCTCAGGACTGTTGGCGAAGTTAGGCACGATACCGAAATAATCAGGCACCTGATTGGGTCCTGGCGGTGGATTTTGCTGTCCGAGGGCGGCAAATGCCCCCGTTGCAAACGTGGCAGTAATACCGACAACCATTAACTGTTGGATTGATCTGCGTAATTTGTAGTTCATTTTACACCTCCCTGATTTGATGGTGCTTGATTGTTACCAGTACTGACTCCAGCCTGACCTTGGTTTTTTCCGCCACCATGCTGCTGTTGCTGTTGCTGCTGCTGGTGTCCCTGCTTCAACCGCTTAGCAGCCTCTTTTCTGGTTGAATGCGGTGTTTTTAGCCCTTTGTTTTGCGGGTTATGTGAGTCGATCGGATTGCCTTCACGCATTTGAATAGTTGGATTAGCTGGCGAGGTAGCGGCATACACTATATTCCCAGCACCTAATGCAACAAGGATTGTCAAAGATAATCCTATGTTTCTAATTTTGTTCATTACAGTTATCCTTGTCATTTGTTTAAAATCTGAAAAAGCCCATGTGACATTAGCGCAATTAAACACACTATTTTTAATTTAAAACCAATGTGTTAAAGCTGTTAAATCTGCTTTAACAACTTGGGTATAGTCTAATAGCAACACACTGTAGTCACAATGGAACGATCGTTCATTATTGGCTTTTTTTACAAAAAAAAATTAATCATAACCTATTGAAATATAAAGATAAGTTATGTGAATAAGAACGTTTTAGATTGGTATATTTAAATATACAAAATGACGTGAATAATGCCGTCTAAAAACGGAACTACATCACAGCTAATGATTAGAATTTTGGAGCGATTGGTAAATTGATAATGAAGGAGGGGCAGTCTGAAATCAAAAAACATATTTTTGATTTTCTTTGTTACGAAATTACGTTGATTTTCACCACTAAGCTTTTATCAATTAGCGGTGTGTATTTTGGAGTGCAAGCTCTGCTTGCAAAGTTAGGCGAAGCCTGACAACGCTAATACCTACTGACTTTTTACTAGGAACTTACTGGGTATTAAATTTATCGAAGGGAATTTTTGAACTATTCGCAAGCAAGAATGGAAACTTATAGAATCCATTTTGCATTACGAAAAAAACTAGCGAAAGATTGAAATAACTATTTTATTTGTTTGAGTCATTTTGTTGTGCAGCTTTACTACTATCCTCCATATATATAAGGAGTGCTTCCACGTCAGCATCATTGAGTCTGAAGTTAGGCATTAATACTTTTTTGTATTGATTGAGCAACGCTATTGCAATGGGGTCTTTTTTAGCGAGTAATTTATCAGGGGTTTTAATCCAACGAGCAAGCCATGCTCTATCACGCCGCTGCGTGACATTGAGCAATCCAGGTCCTATGCCGTCTTCAGTACCTAAACTGTGACAAGACTCACAACGTGAGCGAAACAGATCTTCCCCTTTGCTGAGTTTTGGAATGACTGTCGATTCTGAATAATCCGCCAGATTTTCTTTTTTATCATCGGGTGATCGACTGATAGAACGCCCGATTAATCCAGCCAATACTTGGGGTTTATCAAATGGAGAGCGTTTTATCCATTGCCCTGTAGCATCATTACCTATCATAAAACTGGTTTTATGTTCGTTGAGTTTGGCAGCATCAATACCCGTTCTGTATAAGCCTAATTTTTGTCTTAACAAGGTGACATCGTCTGTTTTTCCCGTCAAAAAAAGCCAACCAGCACCTGCATTAAACTTTTCTGCATATTCTTTGAGGACTTTGGGGGTATCGTGTTTGGGATCAATACTAATGGAATAAAAGAAAATATCTTTGCCCATACGGTCTGCTAATAACTTATATACTTTGGTTAAACTGGCTGTCTGCGCTGGACAGGTATCACCACAATGGGTAAAGATAAAATCGATAACGACGACTTTGTCTTTAACAAGGTCATCATAAAAATGGTATTTTTTGCCGTCTTGATCGACTAATTCTATGTTAGGAAAATAGTCTTTTCCCCACGGTGAATTTTCAGGCGCAGCCCATGCTAGGTTACTGCCTAGCATCAACATAGCTCCGATGAATACATTGCAACAAAACAATTTTCTCAAATAATTAGCTACGCGATGTGCTTTCATTATTGCTCTCTATGATTAGGTAAGGTGAAACTATTTCAGACAGTGTAATGTGGTATTCGTGCTATTACAAATTTTGGATGGGTATTTCGTTGGAGTTTAACGTAACTGGGCGAGGTAAATACCTCGCCCAGTTTTAGATATTGATTGCTGGGATTTCGCTATCGCTACATCCCAGCGTACTCTCAAAAGTTTATTTAGGGTAATAAACCTGCTGGTAAGACAAACTTTTTCTTTGCAGCTAAGTCACCAAATTTGGCAGTTGATAAATAGGTACTTGGATCATATTTAACACCATCCCAATCTGGCATTGGTGTGTTAATCGCTTGCGTTTGTCCAGGGTTTTGTAAGTCCCAACGTAATAACATGGCTTTGTCTTCATGTTGTGTGTTGTGGCAATGTTCTACATAAGTACCCGCAAACTCTCTGAAACGAATCGCAACATCAATGGTAGCTCCAGTATCTGCCAATGCACCTATGCGATATACGTCTTTACGCGCATATTTTTCCCAGATAGGGGGAGCTTTACCGTTACGATACAGAATCTGACCTTCTTCAAAGTGAATGTGTACAGGATGACTCCAACCACCTACACCACCGCTGATATGCCAGATTTCAGTTGCCCCAGTAGTCGGCGCGGCTGAAATTCTGTGTGGATCAGCGTTTAAAGCAACACCCGTACTATCAGCCTCGATTGTCCAAGGTTGGGTATCGGCAACTGCTTTTTTACCAAATTTAAAGGTTCTTTGAGTTGCTGCTTTTAATTCCGTTTGAGTTGGTCTATTCAACGGAATCATTTGTTTTTTGCCTTCTTCATAATCCGCTGGCTTCATACTGAAGTCAGTACCTGTGTAGTTTTGTACACGGAATTCCATGATTTTACCGACAACAGGGTCACCGTTGACACCATCATTTTTATATTTTGTACCTAATACATCCGCTAAAGGCAGGTATCTAGCAGGGCCTGCACCCGTAGTGTGTTCAAGGATGTTGACCATATACAATTTTGTACCTGCTGGCATACCAGCGAAGTTTACGATGATGTCAAAACGCTCAGCAATTGACTGCTCAGGTAAGGCATCAGGCGATGCAGCGTTGGGGAACGGAATCGCATGTTGCATGATGTTGCCATCGTTTGCAATCATGTGATAGGTAATTTTTTCATAACATTTTGATGGCTCTGCGGGTGTTACGCTTGTTGCTGGTCTTGCTGGTGCTACGATTGTTGCGCCTAATACACCTTTAGCTTTAGCAGCAGCCACACATTGCGCATCAGTTAATGGTCTTTCACGCACCAGTGCTAACTTGAAAAAACGTGACACACTACCGTTCAAGATACGGAAACGGTAACTACGCGCACGAACATCCAAGAAAGGTTTGTATTCCCAGTTAACCGTTGCGCGGTCGCCGAGGAAGCCATCAGTGTTAAAAATGTTGAATTTCAACTGTCCAGTGTTATCCCATGCTTTATCAGCAACCACTAAGTTAACGTCATAATCGCGGTTACCCCAATCCAAACCTGAACCACTGGGCAAACAAAGATTGGCGTTGTTAGGATTATTGTAATGGCAACCATAACCAGGTTTTTGAGGAACACCTTGAAGATCAGGGCTACCCAAAACTTCTTGAGCATCTGCAGGCTCTCTACCACGATCAATTGCACTGTAGTAATTCATCATCGCCGCGTTGCCTTTGTAGACGTTTTGCGCGGTATAATCCAGCATGTGGTCATGGAACCAATGGGTACTCATGGTTTCGTGCCAGTCGCCACGGACTCTGGTGATGCCACCATTACCGTCAGGCGCACCTGTTCTGGCATCGCTTTTATCGGTATTGATACTGTCATAACCTGCTAATTGCATAGGCCAGTGGTAATCATAGAACTGACCTGGATAAATGTAGGCATGGGCGAAACCATCACTTTCTGCTGGGTTGTGACCGTTATGTTCGTGAGTAGTAATGGTGTTTTTACCAAAACCGCCGTTTGAACCTGGATCAAGAGGCAGAGCGTTATAGTGACGGAATAAAACCGCTTCGCCGTATTTTGCCATCAACAGTTTAGGCGGTAATGTACCGTCAAATGTCCAAACTGACTGAGGTTTTTGAACGGGTAAATTAGGATGAATCTTGATTTGTGCGCCCGCCGTACCTGGAATACCGTCGCCGTTCGCATCTATGTAATATAAGCCATTAGGACCGAACTCGCTGCCTTTTTTGTAGCCATGTAGCTGTCTTTTATCACGCAAACCGCCGTTGACACGCGCACCTGCTTGAGCAGATTGAAATGCAACTTGAGTAGGGAATTCAGACCAACGTTGGTGAGCAAAATCTTCACCACCTGGACGACCATCCAATGGCATGGAAGGCAGACTGACTGTTGCAGGAACACAGCTTTTTACTTTACTTTCCCAAGGGTTAGTTGCTGTTGCAGGAATATGATTATCGTCTTCATCTGATCTACGGCTAGGAAGAGAAGCAAGGTCTTCGCTCAGAAATTTATCTAATGCAGGACCATCGACATTACCAAAACAGTCGGTGGTTGTAAAACCACTGTGTGTAGACATTGAAGAAGTAGCACTGGAAATATCTTTAGTGCCAAATTCTTCAAACATCAACATCTTGGCGGTAAATTCTGTTGCACAAGCACCAGCAATACACAATGGACTGGGTGCGCTATCGGTTGGGATATTGACCGCCGCCTGTACTGGCATAGCAGAAATCAAATAGCCAGATAGTGTAGCAGCTATTGCCATAGCCAAATTTGAGGTTGCTCTGACTTTAAAGCCAGATGTTTTGTTGTTAACGGTCACAATTTCAATCGTGTCTGAGGCATGATTAATTCTCGACATGATACATCTCCTAAAAATTAGGTAAAATTTAACGCTTTAAAAGCACCTGTTGTGACGTTAACGAAGCCACCTCGGTAGTTCGACTTTCCAAACAATTTGGATTCGTAACTTTCCGCCCCTAACTTACGTTTAGGTTTAGCCTTTACTCTCTAATTCTGAACGCTTAACAACGTTTCTAATTTTGATAGCGGTATACATCAATTTTGAAAAACGAATACCGCACTAAAAATCTGGATACAGTTTAGCAACAACTACTACAAAGCAACAATAGAACGATCATACGATTTTGTTTTTTTTTTGAAAAAAAAAATATCGATAACTAATTGAAATATAAGTAAATTATAAATAACATACTTTATAAGTGGAATTTGTATATTTAAAAATACGAATTGTTCGCGTTTTTAGACTGAGAATCAGTGCTATTAGTCAATGTAATTAATTACATTAACCAATGGAAATAATCACATAGTCCAATAGAATTTATTGGAATTTTTATGCTGGTGCAGAAACAAAAACGCCCCGTAAACGGGGCGTTTTTGAGCTGTAAATAACTTACAAATAATTTACTTTAGGCTTGCCGTCAGCAGCGACTAATTCACCAAGGCTAAAAACCGTTTCACCTAAGTTAGTCAAATTATCCAGTGTGGTTTGTTCATCCTCAGCGGCGACACAAACAATCATACCTACGCCGCAATTAAAGGTAATAAGCATATCAGCTAGCGTGACATTGCCTTGTTGTTGCAGCCATTGAAAAATCGGCGGAAATTGCCACGCTTGTAAATTAATATTGGCATCAATCCCTGCTGGCAAAACACGCGGTAAATTTTCGGTTAATCCCCCACCTGTAATATGAGCTAAAGCATGAACATCCACTTGTTCCAGCAAGGCTAACAAGGATTTAACGTAAATTTTGGTTGGTTCTAATAAAGTTTCACCTAAGGTTTTATCGGCAAACGCTTCGTCCAATGACGCATTACTGTGGCTGATAATTTTGCGTATCAGCGAATAACCATTGGAATGAGGCCCTGAGGAAGCGATACCAATCAATTTATCGCCCACTTGCACTTTGCTACCGTCGATCACTTTGGTTTTTTCGACGATACCGACACAAAAGCCCGCTAAATCATATTCACCATCAGCGTACATACCTGGCATTTCGGCGGTTTCACCACCCACTAATGCCGCGCCTGCTAACAGACAACCTTTGCCTATGCCTTCAATGACAGCGGCGGCAGTATCGACATCCAATTTACCTGTGGCAAAATAATCCAGAAAAAATAACGGCTCTGCACCTTGGACAATAATGTCATTAACACACATTGCCACTAGATCAATGCCAACGGTATTATGTTTATCTAAGTCGATAGCCAGTTTAAGTTTTGTACCCACACCGTCTGTTCCAGAGACTAAAATAGGCTGTTTATATCGATCTAAGGGTAATTCAAACATCGAACCAAAACCACCTAGCCCTGCCATAACGCCCGCTGTGCGTGTTGCTGCTGCAATCGGTTTGATACGTTCAACTAATTCATTCCCTGCGGCAATATCAACACCTGCACTTTTATAATTCAAACTTTCTGCCATGTTTGCGACTCTCTCTTTAAAAATTATTGTGTTTATATTGTACAAGACCCGCTGGGTTTTGTGGCAAGGATAAACAATATAGCTAACGGTTAATAAAATGATAACAAAACCGTTCGCACTGAGCTTGTCGAAGTGTGAATGTGGTTCGATAAGCTCACAGCTCACCACGAACGGTATCATTTGATTGTGTGTTAGCTCTAGCGTGTTATTCCCCTTATTTTTATCTGGATATGAATCTATTGAATTTCATTGCAAAAATATTTAAAGTGGCGGTGGTTGCTAGAAAATAACAATAATGTATGCTTTATGTGAGGAATGAGGATGAACATAACAAAATCGATAGTGCTGACTGTAATCATGTTGGCAAATAGCGCGGCTTTCGCTTATAGCCCTGACGAATTGGCAAAAGAATGTCATAAACCCAAGTTTACTGATTTTACCCTGAGTGAATACAAAGCACCTGAACAGCATCAAGTTGCCCCTGAGTCGGAGTTTAGTTTTAAAGTACCTGCGTGGACCAGTACAGACAGTATCAAACTATCCATAAAAGATAAAGCCATTGCCTTTACCATCGAAAGCAATAGTAGTTTTCATAAAGTTAACGCTAAATTACCCGCAGAATACACGGGTAAATTTGTCAGATTAAATGCACGCGCTAAAGCGAATGAAGGAACGTGTCACGAAGAAACTGGCTGGTTACTTAAAATAGCCGATAAAGCCGCTGAATAAAGCACTTAACCAGCACAAGGCAAAAGCCTTGTGCTGGTTTATTTAATGATCTTCCAACGCGGAAAGTTCACTATCCGCTTGTCGTAAACGTGCTGAAATCGCACTGGCAATACGCGCAAAAACCCGCGCTCCTAATACTGCATTATCATAGACGCGCAAATTAAACTTTTTTCTCGATAACACATAAAGCTCACAATCGGTTTTAGCAATAGCATTGGCAGAGCGTTGGTGATAATCAAGAAATGCCATTTCGCCAAAATAATCGCCTTGTGAAAAAGTCGCTAAATGGTGATATTTACCACCTTTTAATGGCAGCAAAATACGCACTGTGCCACGCCGAATCATAAAAATGTCATCGCCACTATCGCCTACCGTAAATATATGTTCTCCCGCATGAACACTTAATTCATGCACACACAGGCGCAAAGCATTCAGGGTTGACCCATCCATTTCGCGTAACAATTCAATGTCTTTAAGGTCTAAAGTTTGTTCAGCTGGCTTTTCAAACTCGCCTGATTCGTTAAGAATACGACTTTCCATCCACTCCAATCCCTCATCCCTCGATTCAAAAAGTCGAATGCCATTTTGTCCATCCAACAAGCCTACATCCTTCATATAGCGTTGCAGGTCTTGTCCACTGGGTAAACTAGAGGGCATTCCACTAAATAGCAATTCACCACCACGCTCTTTCAACCTATCTTGCATCAAAGTGAATAAATGGGTGGCGGTATAGTCCAAAGATTGCACACGGCGCATATCAAATAATAGCCATTTTTGGGTGGCTAAATCAGCTTCTAGTTGAGTAAATAAATGATCTGTCGTGCCAAAAAATAAATTGCCTTGCAAATCGATAACCGCCGCTTCATCTCCATGTGCTTGTAAAACAGCATTTTCTGATTCGAGGCGATAAGTTTTAGAAGACACGTCTTTCAGTGTTGCCCGTTGCCGTAACACCGAGATGCGAATTTGATCACGAATAAATAATAAAATCGCCAGTCCCACACCTGTTGCGGCAGCCGAAATCAACCCCACTGTTTCAGCAACCACCACCACAGCAGCAATCACTATAAAATCAAAACGCGTTTCTTTATGTTGGAGTAGACGAAAGGAACGCCAGTCAAAAATTCTAAACGCGACCACTAACAAAATACCTGCTAAGGCACTAATCGGCACCCACGCGATTAACGGAGATAACACCACTAATGCCAATACCACCAAGCCACCTTCAATAAAACCTGATAAAGTTTTGCGACCACCACTGCTGACATTGACCAACGTGGGTCCCATTGTGCCAGAGCCAGACATCCCACCTGTTATAAACGCCATCAGATTAGCCATGCCCTGCCCTAGTAATTCACGATTAGAGTTATGACGATTTTTAGTCAACGAATCCAATATCACGCAGGTTTTCAAAGTATCAATAGACAATAGTGCAGACAAAGCCACCGCTGAGTGAGCAACTAAGCGCAAATCAGATAGCTGTATCTGTGCGATAGAGGCAAAGCGTCCGCTAACCGTTGCCAAAAAAGAGCTGTTAGCCGAAATAGTACCGACCACTAACGAATTAGCGTCCAGTGACAATAAGGCAGGTATCCATAAACCTATTACAAAATAACTAACAATACCCGCTGTTAAACCCATAATAGTCGCAGGAATTTTTTGCGTTACACGCGGCGTAATTAACATAACGGCAATTGTTACCACGCCGACCACAATACCCGTCGGTTGCCATAAATCGGGCGACTGTAGCCCCTGCCAAAGCCCCAAGCCTTTTGGTAAGCCCAGCAATTTAGGCAACTGCCCCATCGCAATAATCAACCCCACCCCCGATAAATAACCACTAACGACAGGAAAAGGAATATATTTAATAAGTTGCCCGCCTTTTAACAGCCCATAAAGAATTTGTAACAACGCCGCAAACAACGCAGTTAAGGCTAATAAGCCAGAAATTCGCCCAATTTCTATGCCCTGCCCTATTAAATCCACCGCCAGCGCGGATAAAATAGCCGCCGCAGGTGCGCACGGTGCAGAAATCAACGCAGGCGTTCGACCAAACAGTGGCGCGGTTAAGCCCAATGCAGCCGCGCCCATTATGCCAACAAAAGCTCCTTCACCAATCATCTGCGGTGAAATGCTTGAATAAACTAACACGCCAAAAGCAATAGCGGCAGGTAAAGCAACCAGCATCGCCGCCAAGCCACCCCAAAATTCATTTATCACAGATCGGTTCATTGATTGCCCTGCCAATTAAGTGCGTTAATTACTGTATAAACCTTAAAGATATAAGACGTGGTATTCAACTTTTATTTTTAGTATGATGGTAACGATGCCAGATTTTATCTCAAACAGCCAAGATAAGTGCGTATAAACTTAGCCTATTTTCTTCATTGCCTCAATAATTTTCATGGTTTCCACCGATACCGTACACACCCGCATTAATAATTCAATCACCTGTTCTTTATAATCGGCAAAGCGATAATTATTAAATTTTTCGGCAATCGTTGGGTCTTTGGGTTTCTTTTCTTTATATTGATCTAATACCCATTCTAAGGCACTGCGATTACCTAATTTATATTGCCACGCTTGCAAGGGAATACCGCTTAAACTGGTATTATCATCTAATTGAATCACGCTATTTATTTTATCGGCTTTGAGTTTGGTTTTTGGCTTAGCGACGGGTGGCGTATTCAAGCGTTTTAATGGATATTTTTCGACGGTTTCATAATTCAAATGCAAATCTATTAATGCCCTGCCCCATTCTACCCATTGTTCAAAATCATCATAAAACGGAATGCGCGGGAATTCACGTTTTAAATTCTGTTGGTATTTTTCACGGTAAGCGGGATTATGTAATACGGCGTAGACATAATGGAATATAGCTTCTTTAGTGGAGTCCAAACTCATGAGTTTGGACTCCGAATAACGCGCTTGAAATTGGGTTAATGCCCAGTCGGTTATATTATCGTGTGGGTTGCCGTCTTTGTCATAAACATATAAAGGTAGGCATTGAGAATCCCCTGTGAAATGTAAATCAATAATGTTATTTGCAGCAAGACAATGAAATTCTTTTGAGCCACCTATCGCATTAAAAGCAATATAATAGTTCTCAGCATTATAAATATCAAACCATTGATAAGTCATGCCATTAAAATGCTTGTCAAAATAAAAAGCCATTTTTGTGAATGGTCTATAAATACTTTCAATAATATGACTTTCTTCAAAAAATTTTTCAATATTGCGCTGTAAATATTTATCTAATTCTCTATCGAATTTAATTAAGTGCTTATTTTTAAAATCTAAATTTTTCAAAGTTGCTTGATAAACAGTAACAAAAAACCGCATTTTATTTTCTAAATTCTTTTTATCAAAATCATAAACCCATTCATCGCGTTGCGTAGCAACACCTCTTGAAAACATCTTAAAAACAGCCTGCTCCCCTTTACCCGCTTTAACATCTTTATCAACCAAAGGTAACAAACTATCAAAATCATTATCCGTTAAATTAAGCCAATTCCCCTTATCATCTGGATTAATTTTATCAAACTCAATGTTTGTAAACCGCGTATTCTTAAACCACGTTAATTTATCTTCGCGTGGTAATTCATCGGTCAAGGTAAAATAATAAATCTCTGCTTTTTTAGTCATTTAATTAAATAAAAATAATAGTTGTTTCTGTCATTCAGTTAAACCATTCATGCTTCGATTGTTCGACAAGCTCACAACTCAGCACGAACGGTTTAACTGAATAGCAGTAGCGATTTATAATAAACATTCACAGTTAATAATTTTTCCGTTCGCCCTGAGCTTGTCGAAGCCTGTCATGAGCTTGTCGAATGGGGTGAATGGAAAAATTATTAACTGTGGGCAGACAACTACGTTCGAGATTTGCTTTGAGCCAAACGAGAGACTTCTGCCCAATCACCACGCATCATGGCTTCTTTCTTCTTACGACTCCAGCCTTTAATTTGTCTCTCGGCTGATAAAGCTTCTATTCGAGTAGGAAATTCTTGTGACCAAATATACTCCAATGGGCGGCGTGTTGAAGTATAACCACCGCATTCGCCTGTCTGATGTTGACCAATACGCATTTCAAGATTATCTGTATGTCCTGTGTAATAACTATCATCGGCACAGCGTAAAATATAAACCCAAAACATTTTATTTATCCTTTTGTTACTTATTATTTTTCTCCATTCATCCTTCGACAAGCTCAGGACGAACGGAGAAAAATAATTACAAAACCGTTCGTGCTGATAAATTAAACCGTTCGTGCTGATAAATTAAACCGTTCGTGCTGAGCTTGTCGAAGCATGGACGGTTTATTTAATAGCTTATTCATTTTTATCCTCTGATTTTTTCACTAAAAACAACACTGCAACGCCTGTTTGAATACCGAACACATTATGCTTAGTGCCTGATATTTTGGGGTTTTTTCGCACATCGCTTTGGGTATCAACAATATAAACAAAATCAAATTCTTCGGCTAAACATTTTCTAAAACCATCAAAGGTGCGGCTATCAATAAAACTGCGATTAATAATAAACGAAATAATACCATCTTCTTGTAATCTATCAGTTGCCCAGCGTAAAAAACGCGTGTACATATCATAAATTACAATTTGATTTTGTGCTGTACCTTGTTTGATATAACTATTTTTAATACGACTATCAATCTCTTTGTAAAAACGGTTAGCATTTTGTAAATTATAATTTTCTTGTTTTGCGTTATACGGCGGATTACCAATGATTACTGATATTTTATGACTATTCTGTTCTCTAATGCGTTCCGTATTTTCCACACTCAAACCAAACAAATCAGTATTCGTGCCTTTTAAACCAAAGCCCGTATTATCTAAAGTATCCACCCAACAAATATGATTAAATTCTTCATACTGCCCCATTTTTTGCTGATAGGTATATTCAATATTCAAATTAGCAATATAATAAGATAATAATCCTAGTTCATTAGCGAACATATCGTGTTTATATTTATACGCTAAACGGTGTGCAGGTAAATAATCGATTAAATCACACAGATAAGTTCCTGTGCCTGTACACGGGTCTAATATTTTAATACCTTCGTCCGCTAAGGATTTATTAAAATGTTTTTCCAGTAAAAAATCCACGCTTTCAATTTGAAACTTTACAATCTCATGTGGCGTATAAACAATCCCTAATCTATCGGCAGCTTTTGGATTGTAGGCTTTATAAAAGTTCTCATAAATCACTTTTAAAAATACCTGTTTATCGTGATGGTCGGCAATCGCCGCCGCCCGCAATTTAATCACAGTGTAATAATGTTGAATACCCCCTAAAGTATTGCGTTTAGTTGTGCCATTAAAAAATGTCGATTCCACCTTATAGAGTTCTTTCGCAATATTATTATCCTGAAAAAACTGCGCATCGCTAAAAATACTAATAAAAATTTCTTCAGTTAATATATGCTGTAACAGCATTTCATTGACATCACTGAGGGTAATTTCAGGATTAATACTGTGTTGACAGATAATTAAAAAATCATAACGGGTATTTAGGAATGCTTTATTATTTTTTTCTTGCAAACTAATCATATCACGCAAGGCGTTAAGAATATGTGGTAAATCGTGTTTAAATTGTTCAATAGCGGCAGTAAATTCTTTTATTTCTTTGCTTTCATAACTAACAAACTGGGTTAATAATTTATCGAGTTCACGTTCATCATTTAAGTTAGTTGTTAAATAAAGTTGGTCATTTTGATAAAGAATCGCTTTTTTATCATCTTGAAATAGCGTATTGGTTAATGGATACCCAGAATTAATTTTATTATCGATTTCTTTGTCTAAATCAACATTGGCTTTACTTTCCCAATAGCCACAATCCAATCGTAAATTATTTTTAACAATCCCGTCGGGACGAATTAAAACTCCGTGTTTATTTTTAATATTTATTTCACTGACAATCAATAAATTGCGTTTTTCACAATAGTGATTAATGAGTTTTTGAAATTCATTTTTTATCGCTTGCTCATGACTTTGACCACTGTATTGATAAATCTTGTGAATAGCGTTGTGATATTGATTAATCGCTTGAATAGTCATGACGGTGTGAAATTAAATAATTTGTTTAAGTCGTTTTGATTATACGATAAGCTTGTGTATAAGGTTGGTAAATTGATGATCCGATACCTTAGTAGTCAATCCATTTTATTTTGACGACTTTAAAGGCTTAACCGTTCGCCCTGAGCTTGTCGAAGGGTGGACGGTTAAGCCGTTCATGGTTCGACAGACTCACCACGAACGGCTTAACCTTAATCAAAAACTCGTCATAACTAAATAGACCGACTACACAAGAGCGTTGTTCGCACTGTTTGTGCAATGTATAACCCACTGTTTTTAAAACCAAGGACTACTATTATGGCAAGTATCTACGATATTAAACCCGCTTTTCAACGCTTATTGCGTCCGCTGTGTGGTAAGTTAGCGGCTTTGGGTGTTACCGCTAATCAAGTGACGGTTGCCGCATTGTTATTATCACTACTGACAGGTGCTGGACTGGCATTTTTTCATACTCAGCCGTGGGTGTTTTTATTAATTCCTGTGGTGCTGTTTGTGCGTATGGCGTTGAATGCCATTGATGGACTATTAGCGCGTGAGCATAATATGAAAAGCGCGTTAGGCGCAATTTTGAATGAGCTGTGTGATGTGATTGCAGATGTCGCCTTGTATTTGCCGTTCGCGCTGTTGTCTGGGGTATGTTCTTGGTTGGTGGTGTTGGTGGTGATTGTTGCCATAATCACGGAAATGACTGGGGTGATTGCGGTGCAGATAGGCGCGTCTCGCCGTTATGATGGCCCCATGGGTAAAAGTGATAGAGCTTTTGTGTTTGGTGCAATCGCGCTGGCATTGGGATTGGGTGTAGACGCAGGGATGTGGTTGAATGGACTGTTTGCGATGATCTTAGTGCTGACGATATGGACAGTGTTTAATCGCGCCCGTCACGCCCTCGCCGAGATTGCGTCATGAACACGGCTTACATTCCTTTCAATGTTCAAATCGCCTTTATGGTAATCGGTGGCTTACTTACAGTTGCTAGTCTGGTTTCTATGTACTTGGTTCGCGCTAAACCTGAGCGTGACTACAGCGAATTACGCTTACGCATAAAAACATGGTGGATAATTGTTGCGGTGTTTGCAACAGCAGTATTATTTAATCGCACTGTGTCAGTCATTGTGCTGGGGCTTGTTAGTTTTCTTGCCTTTAAAGAATATTTATCGATAGTACCGACCCGCCGTGCCGATCATCGAGTGTTGTTCTGGGCTTATTTAGCCATTCCAATACAGTTTTATTGGGTGTGGATTGCGTGGTATGGGCTATTCATCATTTTTATTCCCGTGTTTGTGTTTTTGTTTTTACCGATGCGCATGATTTTAATCGGCGAAAATCAAGGCTTTTTACGCGCTATCGGCACACTACAATGGGGCTTGATGATAACCGTGTTTGGCTTGAGTCATGCCGCATTTATGTTGGTATTACCCGCAGAAGCGAATCCAGCAGGTGGTGCAATGGGCTTAGTGATTTATTTGGTATTTTTGACAGAAATTAATGATGTTGCGCAATATATCTGGGGTAAAAGTTTCGGCAAGCGCAAAATTGTCCCAAAAGTTAGCCCTAATAAAACCGTGGCTGGTTTTGTCGGTGGCGTGTTGACCACCACCGCATTAGCAGTGACACTCGCGCCCTTTTTAACACCGTTAACGCATTATGAATCCTTAGGTGCAGGTATTCTGTGTGGCTTGGCTGGGTTTGTTGGCGATGTCACCATTTCCGCGTTGAAGCGTGATATTGGGGTCAAAGATAGTGGTAGTTTACTTCCAGGTCACGGCGGGATTTTGGATAGGCTCGATAGCCTAACCTATACCGCGCCGTTGTTTTTTCATTACGTCTATTTTCTGCATTATTAGGTCATCACTATGCTACGCACCCTATTTGCTCTACTGATTGTTAAACCCGTGGCATTACTGATGCTAGGGATAAATGTCAGAGGAAAACAGCATTTACCACTATCAGGCCCTGCAATTTTGGTAGCCAATCATAATAGCCATTTAGATACAGTGGCGTTGCTGTCATTATTTCCCTTACGCATCATTAATAAAGTACACCCTGTCGCAGCGGCGGATTATTTTCTTTGCAATCGATTTATCAAATGGTTTGCGTTAAACATTGTTGGCATCGTGCCTATCGAACGCAGAATAAAAGAAGCGGGTCTACATATTTTTACCCCTGCGATTGAGGCATTGGACAACGGTTCGATTTTGATTATTTTTCCAGAAGGTACACGCGGTGAACCCGAAATGATGGGGAAAATGAAAAATGGTATCGGACACTTAGTAAGTGAACGCCCCGATATTCCCGTGATCCCCGTATTCTTTTATGGTTTAGGAAAATGCTTACCCAAAGGTGAAGTGCTATTAGTGCCATTTTTTGTCGATGCGTTTATTGGTGAGCCACTGAAGTGGGAAGGCAATCGTCAGCTATTCATGGACAAACTAGCAAAAGCTATGAGCGAACTTCAGAGTAAAGCGATTACCGTTGTTAGTGATGAACAGTTCTAGCAGTTGGACTAAGCCCAAACATTTCGACAACAATTTAATCGTTATCGGTGCGGGTTCGGCGGGCTTAGTCACAGCTTATATTGCCACAGCGGTTAAGGCAAAAGTCACGCTAATTGAAAAGCATAAAATGGGTGGTGATTGTTTAAATACGGGCTGTGTACCATCAAAAGCCTTAATCCGTTCCGCCAAATTTTTATCGCACGCCAGTCGCTCGGCAGAATTTGGCATTAAAACAGCTCAGGTTGAGTTTGATTTTGCCGAGGTAATGGAACGAGTACAAACCCTAGTCAAAACCGTCGCACCGCATGATTCTATTGATCGATATACAGAACTGGGCGTGACTGTTATCACTGGCACGGCAAAAATTTTGTCACCGTGGGAAGTGGAGGTTAAAACCGACACCGAAACCCGCATTCTCACCACCCGCAGTATTGTGATTGCCACAGGAGCTAGCCCGTTTGTGCCGCCTATTGCGGGTCTGGAGGAAGTCGGTTATTTAACCTCTGATAACGTGTGGGCTTTGCGTGAACAACCTAAACGCTTGCTAATTTTGGGTGGAGGTTCAATTGGCTGTGAACTGGCTCAAGCATTTGCACGATTGGGCAGTGCAGTCACTCAGGTTGAAATGTTACCCAGATTAATGAGTCGTGAAGATGAAGACGTATCGGCATTGGTGTTGGCTAAGTTTCAACAAGAAGGCATTAATGTGTTGCTTGAACATAAAGCCCAACAGTTTTTACTTGAAAACGGTGAAAAGCTGTTACTGGCTGAACATCAAGGACAAGAAGTGCGCATTAAGTTCGATCAAGTCCTACTGGCTATCGGTCGAGTGGCAAATGTCACGGGGTATGGTGTTGAGGAAATGGATATTCACTTATCGCCACGCAAAACCATTGCCATTAATGAGTTTCAGGAAACTAATTATCCGAATATTTATGCCTGTGGTGATGTCGCAGGGCCTTATCAATTTACTCATACCGCCGCGCATCAAGCATGGTACGCCGCCGTGAATGCTTTGTTTGGACAGTTTAAAAAGTTTAAAACTGATTATTCGGTCATTCCTTGCTCAACCTTTATTGACCCCGAAGTTGCGCGGGTGGGGCTTAATGAACAAGAAGCCAAACAACAGGGTATTGCTTACGAAGTTAGCATTTATCATCTAAATGAACTAGACCGCGCCATTGCCGATAGCGAGGCAGATGGCTTTGTTAAAGTCTTAACACAACCCAATAAAGACAAAATTTTAGGCGTAACTATTGTCGCTGATCACGCAGGCGATTTGCTTGCTGAGTTTGTATTGGCAATGAAATATAATTTAGGCTTGAATAAAGTGCTGGGGACTATCCATATTTATCCCACAATGGCAGAGGCAAACAAATACGTTGCTGGTGTCTGGAAACGTAATCACGCGCCGAAAAAATTGCTGGCGTGGGTGGAGCGTTATCACAGTTGGCGTAGAAATGGGTGAAATCTGTTGTTTTTTTGAGTATGATTGCCAGTTCTTTAAAGGACTGGCAGCCATTAATATTGCGATAACAGGCTTTATCCGCTACAAAAAGAACCACGGATTTTTACTGACCGCGACGATGCCAATATAAATAAAACAGCCGATCGCACCAGCAAACGCTAGCCATCGCGTTGTGCCTTCACTACGCATAACCAGCACACCTAAACCAATATAAATGAGTAGCGCGATAATTTTGGCAACCAGCCAACCATAGTCACCAGACAGCCATGAACCTTGAAAAACCAGCGTGATACCACTGAGCAGTAATAGCGTATCAATAACGTGAGGGGCGATTTTAAAGGCTTTTTGTTGAAGCAGATTAGGGTGTGTTATAGGTAACAACACTCTACCGACAAAACTGGCAAAGGCGAGTAGAACAAATGTCAGGTGAATAATTTTAATCATGTGGTTTTTTTGAGTGATTGAAAGAAGAACTTATATTATAACGCCACACTCGACTATTCGGTGTTACTGACAATAAGCGGCGCGTAAACAAGCGAGTAAATTATTTTCCACACACAACACAATCGCTGCATCTAATTGCCCGCTTGCCACCTGTTGATTCAATATATTCATGATAGCATCTGCATCGAGAGCTTGGCGATAAGGGCGATTCTGCGCTAATGCCTGAAATACATCGGCAACTGCCAATATTCTGGCTTCCAGAGATATTGCGTAGTCTTCCACTTGAAGTGGATAACCTTTGCCATCAAGTCGTTCATGATGTTGCGCAGCCCATTCGGTAATTTTTTCCAGTCCACTGATATTTTTCAAAATATCGTAAGTATCAAAACTGTGTCTTTGTACAATGGCATATTCTTCCTCTGTCAGCTTACCCTGTTTTTCCAATAATTCATCGGGTACTCTCAGTTTACCAATGTCATGTAACAACCCTGCTAATTCCAGCATTTCACACGTTTCCTTGGGTAGTTCAAGTAGTGTTCCAATAAATTTAGCCAAACTTGCCACACCATCTGAATGTTCTTTTGTGTAGGAACTTTTAGCGTCAATAATGTGCGAAAAAATATGCACTAAGCTTTTTAATTCGAAGAACTTTATTTCTTTGTTAGGAATATACGCTTGCCATGTCGCACTATAACTATTGGTATTCCATTGTTTTGATATGTTTTTGTGTGTATCCAGTGTGTGCGTTTGCCATGTTGCGTTATAACTACTGGTATCGCCACTTTCCAGTATTAACCAAAACAAACTGGATTTAGAGACTTCGATAAAAACAGCCACCAGTTCAGGGCAGAAGCAGTCACCAGACTTTTCAAGAATCTTGTCAATAATGGTTTCTCGACTGAGTAGTAGATTAGCGTGATCGACTAAGCAAGCAAGGGATAATACATCAACACACTCCGCCAGATAAATGCAATTTGCGATGAGCTTTATTTGCATAGCAATATCCACGTCTTTCAATACGATCCAATGGGTATGATGGTATAGGATGACATCAGATAAATGGGCTAACAATGTACACGACGACAACAACTTTGAGCCGATGTGACAATGCTCGCTATCTTGCTCCCACTCAAATTGAGCGAGTCGTGCATGGACGGACGTTTTTGAGACACCGCAATCGTGCAGGATTGCCGCTTGAAATAAATCATCCAAGCACTCCTCTTTCCAACCGAGTTGCTTGCCACATTCAGCCGCTATATAAGCGACCCGTTTACCGTGATGAATATGCGTAACTCCCACCAAATCCAATGCGTTTGATAGCGAATACACAGCTTCATGTAAATTAATATTAAATGTAGACATGGCGGTGAGAGATAACAGAGACTGAGTAAATGGAGTTCTGAAACTCCATACCGATTTAGTGGTTATAAACTATCACAAACCGTCCAGAATTGCGCGTTTAACCGCGTCCAAACTAGCATCAATCGTCACAGGTTTTGCATCCGCGCATTGCATCATTGCGATTTCTGGGTCTTTAATACCATTACCTGTGAGCGTACAAACAATTTTACTGCCCTCAGGAATTTTGCCTGATTTAATATCACGCATCGCACCTGCTAATGAAGTTGCTGAAGCGGGTTCACAAAAAATACCTTCATATTGGGATAACATTTTTTGCGCGGCTAAAATATCTTCATCAGCAAATTTATCAAACCAACCGCCTGATTCACGTTGTGCTGCCCACGCAAAATCCCATGATTGCGGATGTCCGATACGAATCGCGGTGGCTACGGTTTCAGGATTATCCACCATCTCACCCAACACAAACGGTGCTGCTCCAGCCGCTTGATAACCACACATTACAGGGCGATTACCGCACACTCTATCGGTTGCATATTCCTTATAGCCTTTCCAATACGCAGTAATATTGCCCGCGTTACCGACAGGCAAACAGTGATAATCAGGGGCGAAGCCCAGCGCGTCAACAATTTCAAATGCCGCCGTTTTTTGTCCATCGATACGAAACGGATTAATCGAATTCACGATAGTGACAGGCGCGTGGTCAGCCACTTCTTTCACCAAAGTCATGCCTCGATCAAAATTACCGCTGATTTGAATAATCTTCGCGTCATACATCAGAGTTTGCGCCAATTTACCCAGTGCAATTTTGCCCTCAGGAATCAACACAAACGCCTTAATGCCAGCGCGAGCCGCATAAGCTGCCGCTGAAGCCGAGGTATTACCCGTTGAAGCGCAAATAATCGCCTGACTACCTGCCTCGACTGCTTTGGTTACTGCCATTGTCATGCCGCGATCTTTAAATGACCCCGTCGGATTTAAGCCTTCAAATTTAACGTAAATATCGACCTCTTTACCGATCATTCGTGGAATATTTTGTAATTGAATCAGCGGCGTATTACCTTCGTTTAAACTGATAATGCGCGTGTTTGCACCAACAGGTAAACGGTTACGGTAGCGGTTAATTAAGCCTGTGTAATGTGTCATTAGGGTATCCTATAGGGTTAAAAAGTATAAGCTAGATTTTTATTGACAGCAGGTGAAACCTGTAACTTCCACAAAAGAGATAACATCCCTCAAGGGGATTAAGGGGTATTATCTCTAATCGCGTAGCCCGTGTGGAGCTTACAGAACACGGAGAAACAACTATTTTCCCTTTTGTTCCTCAACAGGTGCTGGTGCCTCAGTAGCCTTTTGTTCCTCAACAGGTGCTGGTGCTTCAGTAGCCTTTTGTGTCTCAGCCGCTTTTTTTGCTTCAGCTGCCGCCTTTTGTTCAGCTCTCTCCGCCGCTTTTTTCGCCAGCGCAGCCTTTTGATCCGCTGCCTTAGTCGCAGCTATCGGTCCAGTTTCTTCCGCCAATACCATTGATGGAGTGAACAGTACAGATATGGCACAAAGACATAATGGCAAGGTGAGTTTTTTTAATTTGATATGTAACATAATGACCTCTTTAGCTGGAATGGTGATTCATTGTAGTGTAAATCGGTAAGTCCCGTAGAGAATTACTCGATTGATTATTCTAACCGTTATTTCAGCAAGATATAAGGATGGGCTTCGTTGCGTAGGTCGGAATAAGATTGCCCAAGCGGTAGCGAGGGCAAGCGTTTCCGACAATGTGAGGTAATGATTTGTCGGAAACACCTATTTTCGCTATCGCTCAAACAGGCTTATTCCGACCTACAAGGCTTGGTTAGTGCCATAGGATGTGCCGACGATAGGAGGCACATCATTCGCGTGGATTTTCTCGAACGATGCGCTTCGTTCCTCAGCACATCCTATGGTTAGCGCATCTTATCGCGTTGAATTGTGTGTAGATACCTATGAGCGGAGCTTGGGAACGAGAAATCTAATCGCGTTAGCAATATTTGATGTCGTGTTGATTCGATAGGTCTCGACTATACCGT
>CAIUVX010000044.1 GCA_903902705.1 uncultured Methylococcales bacterium | reverse complement strand
TTAGAAAAACACTTTCGTTTTCCAAAAAACTTGAAAATCATATCGGTGCGATTTGGTATTTTATTCATCACTATAATGACAATATTCGTAACCAATTGAGATTCTCTTAATCACTCACTGTTTATGACTACCGTTTTTTGGTTCTTAATTAAAGACTTGCTCCAATAGTAATTGGTGGTTCGCGTGAATTACGGGCGCAATACATAGAAACCCTACCCATCCCAGAAGCCGATGAAACACAAAAACAAACCATCGCTGACCTTGCCGAAAAATGTCAACGCGCCGCCGAAACCCGCTACAAAAAACAACAAAACCTCATCGGCATTATTCCCAGCCTGCACCCCAACAAACAGGTTGACAAACTATCCACCGCCCTACAAAACTGGTGGAAACTCGATTTTGCCGACTTTCAAAAACAAATAATCAAAGAATTTAAACAAGAAATTCCTGATAAAAAACTTACCGACTGGAAGGAAATGCTAGAAACAGGCAAGCAAGACATTGAAAAGCTAACACTTAAAATTGCAACCCATGAGCGCGAACTTAACACCGCCGTCTATAAATTATTCGACTTAGACGATGCAGAAATAAAATTAATCGAAAGTAACTAACACCCACGCCACATTGAGGATTACCTATGAACTGCCCAAACTGTGATAACAATATCGCCATCGAAGACTGGCAAGATGATGAACCGTTTGAATGCCCTGAATGTGGCGAGTTAATCCAGCTAGTCACCGATGAAAGCACTTATGTTGGCGCGACTGACACGCGGCTAATCATTTATGAAGCGGACTAAACAAAAAACAAGCAGGATCATTGTATGGCGGTAAAACATAAAATAGGCGAATTAATACCCACAACTAAAGTAATGGGTAGACCGACACGCTACCAAGACAGCTATGTAGAACAAGGTTATCAACTGTGTAAGCTAGGAGCGATTGATCGCGAACTGGCTAGTGCATTCCATGTTTCAGAACAAACTATCAACACATGGAAGAAAAAACACCCCGACTTTCTTGAGTCCATAAACAGAGGTAAGTCGCTTGCGGATGCCTTAGTTGTACGCGCACTTTTTATGTCAGCATTAGGATCGCACATCATGGTTGAGGAAAAAGAAACGATACACGGTATATTGAAAACAACCCGTACCATACCGCCTAACGTGAATGCACAGATATTCTGGCTTACTAATCGACAACCTAAGCTATGGAAAAAATGATAACTACGAATAGCCTTTGTATCAGGGTTAAATTGGACTAAAAACGCACGGTAAACGCACATAAAACGCACGGTAAAAGTTGCTGAAAAAGTTGCTCAGAGCAACCAAAAAGTTGCTGAAAAAGTTACGATTCATAATGGGTAAAGACGCTTGCAATACAAAGAGATAGACAGTTAAAAAGCTACGCTATTGTTTGCAAGAGTGATACAAAAATAGTGCCTAAAAATGCACGGCAAAGGTAAGTTGTTTTTGAATAAAATAATACCTAAAAACACACGCAGTTTTTGTGAAAGTAGCCACCATAAGCACAACGCTAAAACTTACACATGGCGCGTCGTACATCAATAGGTAATCTGTAAAAAACGCCCCATTTACCCACTCGTTTTAGTTGTAGACTATCGGTAGTCTACACACAAACAGGGTATAAAATGAAAATGACGTTTAACAGGCGGTTGATACTAACTGCTTTATCAGAAACCTACGATAGCCCGCCGCCGCATTCTGCATGGAATGTTAAGTACACGCTAGAGAGTGCCTTTAGTTACAAATGGGCAGGCATTTATCAGGATATGAAAACAATCCCCAATAAACAGCAAATACACCGCACCTTAAAGGAATTATGGCAGGGTGGGCTTATTGTCGGATCGCGATTTAAAGAAGACGGCTATAACGGTAATCTGCCAAGTTGGGTTATCAGGTATCAATTGAGCGGTGATGTTTATCGTAATTGGCTAATAGCCGAATGTGAGGCTGTTTTTAACAAAGTGAAAAAGGCTAAGCATGGCATTAACTTTTTTGGTGCGATTATGGATATAGGCTTACCCGCCAATGAAATCAAACCGCTGTTAATGCGGGTCAAAGCATTGATGCAAAAAACCCACCCCGATAAAGCAGGTGATGATTATGTGGAGATGTTCAAGCAAATGAAACAATGCAGCGACTGGATTAAATCAGGCATTCCATTACCGATACCTGCACATAAAGTTAATGAGCAAGTGACTTTGAATAATTCTTTACGGTGATGTTTTTGAGTGAAAAACAGGGGCATTGATACGCGCCACTTTTAGCGGCAATGATTGCGGTTTATTGTGGTGATTTATTTTCAACTGCAACGTGAGTGCAACATGAGAATAATACCAAGGTTTATTTTTACTGTAACTTATTGATTTTAATGGGCCCGATAGAGATAGAATTACGCGCTACATACCGCGTAATTAAAGACTTTATTCTATTTTAAAATATTGGATTACTGTAAAAGTTACTGCATTTTTTCACTGTAACTCTGTTTTTTACTTAAAACAATTTAACCATGCTGGATAGAATTATTTAACGTCACTTGCTCATTTACTTGGTGGGTCGGTGTCGGTAATGGAATGCCTGATTTAATCCAGTCGCTGCATTGCTTCATTTGTTTAAACTCAAATTCATAACCTGCGGCTTTATCGGGGTGGGTTTTTTGCATCAATCCTTTAACCTTAAGCATTAACGGCTTTACCTCATTTTCTGGCAATCCCATATCGAATACGCCACCAAACATATTAAAGCCGTGCTTTGCCTTGTCCACTTTCTTAAAAACAGCTTGGCACTCAGTGATTAAGGCATTGCGGTACACATCGCCGCTTAACTGCCATTCCAGTTCCCAGTAGGGCAGTTTGCAACTTGAACTATCGAACCATTCTTGTTTAGTGCGATTGCATACGATCAAGCCTTCACTTGCCAACGCCCTTAATGTCCGTCTTATCTGGTTTACGCTTGGCTTGGTTTTCATGCCCTCATAAATGCCCGACCACTGCAAATCAAAAGCGGTTTCAAGAATGTAGAAAATGGCGTTTGCAGAATGGGGCGGTGGGCTATCCATATCCATGGTTAGCGCGTCAAGGATTAGCCGCTTGTTAAAGGTAAGGCGTGTTTTGGCTGTCATTTCTTATTGTACCGTTGTATGAGAATACAATAAGGCTATCATGGTTAGCCAAGTGGATTATCAGGGTTTTTCACTGCCTACTGTTTTTGTTATTTACCCACCCATAGCGGATAGAATCAATACTTAAAAGATGGCGTTTTAATTCTTCTCGTTTGGCTTTATCAGCTCGGCTATAGATAAAACGAAGTTCATGGTCAATACTATCAATTTTCGCCCCTCTTTTGATCGCTTTCGCAAACCACTCATCACCTAAACTAAAATTTCCAGTTTCGTAATGAATAGCACCTAAAAGTGTGCAGGGATGAAAACTATCTGAATCAAATGAATGGGCGGTTTCAGCTAACTGTATAGCATCATTGAATTGCTTTAAATCGCGCTTGCATCCGCCTTTAGTGGTACACAGTGCTGATTTTAGATGCTTGTTTCGTTGACTCATGACATCTATTTTATTTAAAACATCAAGAGCTTCAATTGAGAGCTTTGCTTTTCTATAATGACTACTGGCATTAACCGCTTGCCAAGCATCGTGATTATTTTCAAAACAATCGCGATAAAATAACGCCTCAATTTTATGAAATTGCAGTTTAATTTGTGGATAGTCAAAAAAGTAATTATTAGTAGATAACCAAAGCACATCCTTTTCAGATAGCCTGTTGCCTTTATGAAGGCAAAGTAAAATAGTGACCATTTGATGTACATGAGGCGATTCAATATAATTAATATTAAATTCTTGCCACAATTCCGCACGGATATTTTTCTTTTGTTGCAAATTAAAATTAGCATTTAAAATCTTAAAATCTGCCTTACCTGTACTTTCTAATTTTTCCACAAATTTACACAAATCAAACAAACCTTTATCACGAATCCATTGCTTATCAGTACTGGTTAATGCTTGATTATCTAACCGTTCCAAAATGGGCGATAATTCACCGCCAACATCCGAATATCTACCCATAGATGGAATAAAGTATTTTGCTATCAGTTGATGATGGCGTTCAGCACTTGGCATAGAAGTATTCATATTAATTACTCATCAGTTTTTATAAGTTTAGCGGTAATCGCTTGCTTAATCGCCGTACATTTCCCTGCCTTTTTTCTTGTTTAGTCCGCTTCATAAATAATAAGCCGCGTGTCAGTCGCGCCAACGTAAGTGCTTTCATCGGTGATTAGCTGGATTAACTCGCCACATTCAGGGCATTCAAACGGTTCATCATCTTGCCAGTCTTCGATGGCGATATTGTTATCACAGTTTGGGCAGTTCATAAATAATTCCAGCAATGTTAATCACAACAAACCTTTACTGACTCTATAAGTGTATCAATCAAATCAAAACGATTGTTTGTCACCATAATAAAATGACAACGCCCATTTGATAATGATGCCCATAATTCACCGATAAGCTTATCGTTATTCACCTTTTTTGAATCGACACGATCACCGCCTTTATATTCGACAACCAAAGTAGAATCATCGGGTAACACACAAACAAAATCAGGAAAAAATTTACCTGTGGCTTTTTGTAAAGAAAACGCGCCATTACCATGTACTAAATTTCTTAGCCAAAATTTAATGCGCTTGTCTTCTGCCAGTTGGTCAAGGTAACAGGCACACGCAAACTCTTCTTTAGAATCAAACTCTCCTATTTGCCCGTAGTAATGATGCCGAAAATTGTAATAACCATATTTGTCAGGATCATAGTATTTATTAGGCGAATAAAAGGCAGGGAACTCAAAAGCATAATCATCACTCATTATTGCCTCTCTCTTTTCAAATAACGTTTCTTGATAAGCATCACTAACGGCGGACTTACGCAGTGCATTAATGCGTTTTTCTAGCAATGTACAGACAAAAAACTTCTGTTCATTAACAACCACTAAATTAAAACTGGCTATCAAATTTTGCAACCACTCTGCAATAAACGCCCGTTTGATAGGATGTGTGACGTAAATATTACGGATATTACCGCACAGCCACGCTGTCAACTTTACGTTATCCCAATGCTCAGGTTCATAAACCAAATTAAGGTCACGCTGTAACATACCCATATAATTTGTTTCTACTTTTCCCTTCTCGTTAATGTCGATTTTACCCGTGCTATGATTCAACGCGGCGGCGAATTGGCTCAAATCATCTTTAGTCAGTGTCGCGTCACAGCGTGATAAATCCCACGGATAATCCAGCATTTCAGCATCATCAAACAACTGCAACTCGCCTTGTACATAAATGGCTAATTGTGGAATACGCACTTTTACACCCCGTTCTGCGGGTGTTTGAAAATGCTCATAAGCATCGGCTCGGCTTTGTTCAACAACATCATCAATGATTATTTTCGAGGATTCATCTTGAACACTGATTTTTAATGCCTCCTTATCCTCATCGGTTAGCGCGTTATGAACCGTTAAGGTTTTTGTGTCTTCTTTCCAAGTGATTTTCTCTTTAGTTGCTTTAGGTAATTTAGTTAAGTTCGGTTTTTCAGGTAACACAATAGGAATTGGCGGTATTTTTTTATCAGCCCAACGTTCCCAATCATCTTGTCTGTGTTTAAGTGGCTTAACAAACTCACCCACGGTTTTACGATCAAAGCCCGCGCTATTCACTAAGCTATCTTTTAACGCAGCGGCAGCTACGTTGAAACTAGATGACACCACATAAGCATACGATTGATTCAACTCTGGCGCGTGTCGATGTACCGCATCGGGCTGGCGTAAAATACGCCCCAACAATTGTTCCACCGCCGTTGATGAATGGACATTGGCAATACTGACTAAAATATAAGCAAACGGACAATCCCAACCTTCGGCTAAGGCTTTTTGCGTAATGACAAATTTTATCGGACAGGCTTTATCTTTAATGCCTAGCGGATAATCAGCTGCAACTTTCATTAAGCCTTTTTCCTCACCCGTGGCAATCACAATTTCCTCTTCGGGTATATGATGATTGTCGATTAACTCCTGTTTGACTTTGAAAACATCCCGCGTATCTGTCCCTGTTTTTTTAGGTTCAGCTTGAATCAACACAATAGGACGTAAATAATTACCGCCTTTTTGATAGTCCTTATCGGCGAATACTTGCAAGGTATTACGTTTCGTCACCGCATACGATAGGCAGTCTTTCCAGTTTGGTTCTGCTTCTAACAGAATGGGCATTTTTATCATTTGTTGTTCTTTTAATTCAGCCGCTGAAACACTGTACAGAACATTAGACGGCGTTTTAATCAAATCAGGCGTAGCAGTGAGTTCCATAATGCCGCTAGGATTAAACTTTGCCAAGGTATCAAAACCTAATTCCGTGCGATTATTATGCGCTTCGTCAACAATCACAAACGGACGGCGTAACCGTAATACATTGGCTAATGAATACGGCGTGGTATCACCGTCTTTGAGCAATTCACGCCGTTGTGTGCGGTTAAGAGAATCAAAATGCGCCATTAACGCGCCATTGTTTTCATACACCTTACGATTTTCTTCGCTTGCCACTTGAAAGGCTTGGCGCGTTGCCACAATCACCGTCGTGGATGTGTTCAGCGTCGCAGGAGTCACGCTTTTTGCTTCATCCAAACTAAGAACCGTCACTGCCCCAGCGGTCAATAACGCCGCGTGTAACGGATGTTCACGGTCTTTCAAACCTTGTAATGTTTGCTCTCGAATTTGATTTGATGGCACTAACCACAAAATAACACTGTGTTCTGTACGCAGTAACAAACGATTAATCAACTGAATGCTGGTTGCCGCTAACCACGTTTTGCCGCCGCCTGTTGGCACACGCAAACAAAAATACGGCATACCCTCAGCAAAACTGTTTAATGGCTGATAAGACACGCCCGTCATTTTATAAAAGGCTAAATTAGGGTCTTTCAATTCACGGCAAGCCTCAAAATACTGGCTAATGCTGTATAAAACCTGCTTTTGATAATCTTTCGGTTCAAAATAATTCATGATGAAATAATCCCTGTTTATTGTTTATCACGCCATTCCTCTTTAACTTGTTCAATCACATTATTTAATAACTGCGGACGAATATGTAAGCTGGTTTGTTGAGGAATTGCCGCTAATAACTGCACTATGTCATCGGCTGAACGTAACTGTTGACGCACCGCACGGATTAATAAGCCTAACGTACCGTGTGCTTTAAGATTCAAATTATTGGCAGCCAAGCGAGCGGCAGTATCATCGGTGAGCAAGGTTTCTATTTCTCTGTCCAAACATAAACTGAGAGCTTCACATTCACCATGATGCAAGGTAAAAATCTTAGCCATTGCATTCACTTTAGGCGAATAAGCAACGGCTGACACATAAACCAAATGAATACTTTTATTTTGTAACGCCTGTGGTCGATGACGTAACACTTCTGACCAAACCGCATCGGGTACAAAAACCGCCGCGTAATCGCTTAACACATCCAACGCGCCAAGTTCATCCAAATGGATTAACACCCCCGCATCGGCAACAACCAGATTTTTAGTCGTCGCCATGTAAGCCCCACGCCACATCGTCCTGAATAAACGCTTCACTTAATGAATCCTCATGCGATTCCACATAACGCCGTAACGCTTCATTAATCACTTCCTGTAAATTAGTTGCCCAACCCTGTTGTATTAATAACTGCGCTTGTTGGCATAATTGCTGAGGAATTTCGGCTTGAATAATGGTATTCATATTGACTCCTAAATAGTTAATTCATACGGCGTTTGTTTAAGCACAATCTGTTCACGATTCAGCCAACTGTCACCGCCACGACAAGCGGTTGCGTAAATGATTTTTCGCCCTTGAAACGGTGGCAGGGTTTTATAAATAGACGGCGTAAGCACATTGCCTTTTTCGGGATCGCAATCGCCCAGAATGCCGTTATAGAGCAAATACACCGCGCTGTTATTGAACACGCCCAATAAAGGCGAATCGGCGTTGCCTGTAAAACCTGTACCCGTTTCTTTAAACCAGACAAATTCAGCTAATTGGGCAAAAGTGACATCGGGGCGGACTTGACCATCGGCGGTGAATAACGGTTCTTTGGATAAACGGTAGAATTGGAAACCGCCGCCTAAGCCTTCGATTGGTTCACCTTTGGCATTGTCGTAACCCTCAATGACTCGTCTATTGCGTTCGGCGGTGACGGTTTCGGCTATGGTTTTGTCCATTTCTACCAGAATAAATTGCCGATTGCCGCCGTCTTCGGCATTCTGTTTGAGTACTGCATGTCCCGTTGTGCCAGAACCAGCGAAAGAATCTAAAACAATAGAGTTGGGCGGTGCGCAATAGCTTATGATTCGCTGAACAAGCGAAATTGGCTTAGGGAACGCAAAAACTCTTTCATCAAGTATGTCATCAAGCTCTCTTGCCCCTGAATGAGTCTTGAATTCCGACCAAAATGACGATGCTGGCATTCTTTCCTGAGTCTCAGATAGGAATCGCATTTTTCTTGGCCAACCTGTTTTTGGATTTGGTGGCCACCAAATTCGGTTATCCCGCAGAAGTTCTTCATAACCTGTTTTGTTTGTTATCCAGCCTTTAGCTGGATCAGCATCCCAAACATTATCTGTCCCTGGCTGTTGCATACTATAGTTATGTAAATTAGGTCGCTCTGTGGCCGTTGCCTTGCCTTTCAATGGGTCTGTTACATATGAGCCGCGTGGATCATTATCTGGGTTTTTAAAATCAGATCGATCAATAACTCTTCCTTCGATTGCTACTTGATCTGATTTTCCATATACAAAAATGGACTCATGGTCAGGTGACAGTTTTGTTTTGATCCTATTGTCAGTGTTTCGAGTATTCCAAACAATTGTTGCAATACGATTTTTTAGCCCAAAAATTTCGTCCATCAGCAGGCGAAAATGACCAGCCTCTACATCATCAAGTGAAACAAGAATTACCCCATCATCGCTCAGGAACTGTTTAAGCAACACCAAACGCGGGTACATCATGCACAACCATCTATCATGACGGTCTAAGGTTTCGCCTTCCTTACCAACGACTGAATTTAACCATTTACGAATTTCAGGGCTGTTGACATTATCGCAATACACCCAGCCTTCATTGCCTGTGTTATAAGGCGGGTCGATATAAATACATTTCACCTGTCCCGCATAACGTGGCAACAAGGCTTTGAGCGCGTGTA
>CAIUVX010000043.1 GCA_903902705.1 uncultured Methylococcales bacterium | reverse complement strand
TGTAACAAAAGATGAAATTGTTACACTTTGTTACAAAAATAAGTCACGATAACTTGCTGTTTCTATATAATTCAATCCACAATAAATATTAGGTTATTGCAGTCTCAACAACAAGTAAAAAATTTATTTGGAAAACCAAAACTAACTGCCTACCAAACTATATTTTAGAGAACACAATAATGAACAAAGAACATATACGTTTTAGAGATATTTCTGCTAACGAACGGATTTTAAATACTGTTTTTCTACTCGCAATCGGTGTAGGTTATTTAGTAGCCCTAAGTAATTTGTACCTTACTCATCAAGGGCGGGACGATAAAGAAGGTTTATCCATTGAAGATGTCATCGTTTACTATCATGGTTCTCAAGCACAAACGCGCTTAGGTAATGCTATTACAGGTATTATGAAACCTAAACTAAAAGTTAAAAGTGATAAGGATGTTATCTTAAAATGGATAAAAGCAGGGGCTGATGAAGCGGGCTATAACGAAAAAATTGCTCCGATAATTAATCGAGATTGTGCGAACTGCCATTCAGAGGATGCGAGTCCTTTACCTGTTTTAACCAATTATGCAGGTGTATCGGAAGTTGCCCACGCAGGCGGAGCAACTGTACCCAATTTAATCCGCATCTCACATATCCACTTATTTGGCATCACGTTTATTTTATTTTTTGTTGGGAAGATATTTATTCTTTGCGACATTAATGTTTATATCAAAAGAATCGCGCTAATTATGCCTTTTGCAGCGATGTTTATCGATATATTGTCATGGTTTATCACGAGACATATTCCTGCTTTTGCTTACGTTGTCGTAATCAGTGGCGCGTTAATGGGGATTTCAATAGGAATGCAGCTTTTAATCAGTGTTTATCAGATGTGGGTTTTTTCTAACCAAGAAAAAGTGGTAGAAAAAGCCACTCATTACAATAGAAGAAAAGCTGATACACAAGTTGTATTTTTTTATGAAGATAACCAAAATGTTAATTACAATAGAAGAAAAACGGATGCTTTTCCCTATTTCGTGGGGTAAGTCCTGTAGGGTGGGCAAACGGCTCTATCGTTTGCCCACACGGAACTGTCAAAACGGTGGGCAAGCAAAAAGACGCTTGCCTATACTACTTTATTCACCAAAATCTGTTGGTTCAAATGTGGACGCGTCACCACTGCGCCGTAATTCGGGATATAATCCTGCTTTGACATCATGGTGGAATATTGAATATTGCCAATTAGCGACATGGGTAACATATCCTTGTCGTATTCGCTGGATAACTTCTTCTAATATTCTTCGGCTTTCAGGATGAATCAACGACGGCTGCCGACGATAAGTGACCACGGTAAAAAATAACTGCCACCTGACGTTCTAGCACGGCGACAGTAGGACATGGTTATGAATAATTTTAGGTTCTTTTTTCGTTAGCAAGCCTTGTTATGAACTAACACCCTCTTTCAATAATCGCAATAAATAGCGACCGTAGCCATTTTTAGCCAACGGTTGGGCTAATTTTTGTAATTGTTCTGCATCGATAAAACCATTGTTATAGGCAATTTCTTCGGGGCAAGCTATTTTTAAGCCTTGGCGATGTTCGATGGTTTCAATAAAGTTTGAGGCTTCAATCATGCTTTCATGTGTGCCTGTATCTAACCACGCATAGCCTCTGCCCATTATTTCTACTGACAATTGACCACGTTCCAGATAAATACGATTGACATCGGTGATTTCTAACTCACCGCGTGGCGAAGGTTTCAGATTGGCGACAATATCAATCACATCATTGTCGTAAAAATATAAACCTGTCACTGCATAGTTAGATTTGGGCTGCTCAGGCTTTTCTTCTAAGGTTTGCGCACGACCTTGAGCATCAAAGCTCACCACGCCATAGCGTTCTGGATCAGCAACATGATAGGCAAAAACTGTCGCACCTTCGGTTCTGGCTAATGCATTGGATAATTGAGAGGGTAGATTTTGACCATAGAATATGTTGTCGCCTAGCACTAGAGCAGATGGATTGTTACCAATAAAATCTTTACCAATGGTAAATGCCTGAGCCAGACCATCAGGACTGGGTTGCACGGCGTATTGCAGATTAAGTCCCCAGTCGCTACCATCGCCTAGCAATTGCTCAAAGCGCGGCAAATCTTGTGGCGTAGAAATAATCAAAATATCGCGAATACCCGCCAACATTAAGGTGCTGAGCGGGTAATAAATCATTGGTTTGTCGTAAATTGGTAGTAGTTGTTTAGACACTACTTTAGTGACAGGATAAAGCCGAGTGCCAGAGCCACCAGCGAGAATAATACCTTTACACGTTGTCATCATTATTTTCCTATAGTTCGGTGAGCATTCGAGCTACACCTGTTTGCCAATGGGGTAAAACCAAATTAAAGCTATCACACAGTTTATTGGTATTTAATCGTGAATTCAGTGGTCGGGTAGCAGGCGTAGGAAATGCGGTGGTTGGAACGGGTTCTATGGCAGAATCGGCGACGCTAATTTCTACGCCAGCATTACGCGCGAAATTAAGTACAAAACGTGCGTATTCATACCAACTGGTTTCGCCGCTGGCAACAAGATGGTAAAGACCTGCTAATTCTGGTTGTTGTTGTACTGCGCGAATAGCATGAGCGGTGACATCGGCTAATAAATCAGCTCCTGTGGGTGCGCCGATTTGATCGTTAATAACGGTGAGACGGTCACGTTCACTGCCCAGCCGAAGCATGGTTTTGGCGAAATTCGCGCCACGCGCCGCATACACCCAACTAGTACGAAAAATAAGATGCTGACAACCTGAGGCAATAATCGCTTGCTCGCCTTCTAATTTGGTTGCGCCGTAAACACTGAGTGGCGCGGGTGTATCGGTTTCTAACCACGCTTGGCTGCCGCTACCATCGAACACATAATCAGTAGAATAGTGGACTAACAAAGCGTTGCACCGCTGAGCTTCTTTTGCCAAAACACTCGGTGCTAAGGCGTTAATAGTGCGAACAAACTCTGGTTCGCTTTCCGCTTTATCCACAGCAGTATGGGCAGCAGCATTGACAATAACATCGGGAGCGATAATGCGTACTGTTTCAGCAATACCGTCAAGATTTTCAAAATTACCACAGTAATCTTTGCTGTCATTATCCAGCGCAATCAATTCACCCAATGGCGCGAGACTACGTTGTAGTTCCCAGCCAACTTGCCCACCTTTACCGAATAACAGAATTTTCATTGCTTTACTATCCTCGTAGTTATTTTTTACCTAGTTTCGATATGATTTTAACACCGTGTTACATCGTTAGGTGAATTTGATTATTAATCATCCATGTCATCCATATCGTCCATGTCCATTTGCTGTAACTGGGATCGAGCGCGTATTAGGGAAACAATAACTGCAATTAACAAGGCAAGTAAGGAAAGCTCTAGCATTAAAAAAGCGGCAATTTTAAAATAAGCGAACAATGGATGGGCAAATCGCACTAACCAGCCAGCGGCTTCATCTGCTAATGCAGAAATATAGGTTAAGCCACTTAACCAGATTTTTAAATGGATGGAAAATTCGGTCATCAACATTAAATGGGTCAATGTTACCGCCAACATACCCATCGAAAATAGATGAAAATGCGAGACTTCCAACATTCCTTGGTAGCTGCGTGGCGTGGTGAATTGCTCTTCAGAACCGAGATAGTAGGCAATGACTGAGCTAGGAGTTAAGTCCATGTGATGAAAATACATCATGCCATTGCTGACCCATAACAAAGCAATATAGCCTAGGAACATAAGTATTAACGCGTTTAACAACGACAGTCGTTGTTGCTCGCCTGTTACAAAATAACGCATAGTTTTTACTCTGGTTTTTTTACTAGCACTTGATAGATTGCCATCACTTTGCGAATGCTGTCGATGCTGGCATGAGTGCTAAGGGTTGCGCCTGAGATTCCATCCACGCCTTTGTTAAAATCCATGTCGGTTAAAGGACGTTTGGCGAGTTTTTCAAACCAACTGTCAGGCGGCATATATTCGGGTGGCTCGTGGAAAGCGAGGGTATAGACGTTGCGCAATTCTCCTTCAGGCGTGAGAACTATCATCAATGTTTCTGGTTTTGTTCTTACCGTGCTAGTTTCAATTGCGGCATAGGCGAGGATTTTGTCTTGGTTTTTACTGACATAAAAAGTAAATAGACCTGACTCTAGTTTAACTTTAGCCAGTTTCTGTATTTCTGCCGTTTGTTGCTCATCAGGAAATAAGGATAACTGCTCTACAGGTATGTCTTTACCAAATGCCAATTCCATTGCTTCGTTTTTACTGTAAAAAACGGTCGCAAAACTGGAGTTTACGGCGGTTAGTAGACCTAAAAGCAACACAAGTTTAATGGGTTTCATAATACCTATTTGTTGAATTGACGAGGGGGATTATAGCCAGTTTTTACCAAACCACTGAGGTTTTAAAAACCTCAGTGATTTATTGCGGCGATAGTGGACGAATAGCTTGTTGCTATGATACTACAGGAATGAATAAATCTGGTGGCACTAGAAAATAAAACCGAAACCTAGATTAAAGTCATCGGGTGCTGTGCCTTGTTTAGCTGTGATATTACGATAATCCGCTTTAATAACGACATTAGGAATTGGCTTGTATTGCAAACCGATTTGATAAATTTGACGGTCTTTGTTTTTGTTATCTTCAAAGCCGTTAGGTGCTTTAGCAATGGTATCTAAATGTTCATAACGAACGAATGGGGCAAGGTATTGTGGCGTGTCTTTAAATAATAACGGCAATACATCATAACCAACTTCGGTATACCAACCATAATTGGATGAACCGATGGTTTCACCCTTTGCCGCACTGAGAAGACTGGCATCATTGATATGTCCCCACGCGCCCAAGCTACGGAATTCTAAGCCACGGTATTTCCATTGGATATGTCCTTCATAGAGTTGCGTCAAAATATCCGCCTTGTAACCATCATAAACCTGATTTTGCCCTGCATTGCCCGCATACGCAGAACCACCCACCGTGACCCCTGATAATGCTTTCGGCGTGTAATCCATTTGGGCAACATAACCGAAGTTTTCCGCTTTAGCATTACTACCGCCGCCGCGACCTTCCTTAATACCATCAGAGCTATATCCAGCAGCATCTAAACCATTAACTATGTAGGTGGTATAGCTCAATTCTGGCGTGATTGAACCAAATAAGCCCACACCCATTTCCCGCCATGTGCTAGGTATAATCCATCGTTCAGTTTCGGGACGATGGTTGCCGAAATAAAATACGGGTTCGTGTATGCGATTGATGAACCCCATCGGCATTAATACTAAACCTGCGCGAGCATTGACCAATGGATTAATAAAAAAATCCAATGATGCAAATTCAACAGACACTTCACCTTTTGATTCCGAGCCTTCACCAGTGCTAGCGTGTTCAAATTCAAGCTCACTGTTAAAAAGAATGTTATCGGTAAACTTATACCCCGTATACAAAACCAAGCGTTCCATGTCGGCACTGTCTTTACTGTCGCCCTTATTACCGACTTCAGCTTGATAGTGACCTTCGCCATAACCACCGATAGACAGCCCTTTTCCTACCTGATAAACCTTTGAAGCCGCAGGACCTAAACCGTAGGCACTTTTAAGAGCTTTCTCTTCAGGAATGGCTAAATTAGTCCGTAATTTCTCAACTTCCTGCGTTAATACATCAGTTTTATGCTCCAATTTTTTTACGTCTTCGACAGGGGGTTTGCTAGCAGGTGCAGCAGTTGCCACCGTTACTCTCTCAGCTTTCATCTCATCAATTTGCTTTTGTTGCGCTTGAATTATTTTCCACATATCATCCATAGTTTGTGGTTTTTCTAACGCATTAGCTGATGTGTTTAGCGTAACTAATATTGCACCTAATACTACTGATTTATTGATAATTTGCACTTAATTAATCCTTATTAACGTTAATTTATAGGTAGGGAGTATATTGCTAATTATTATTAAATACAAATGATTGTTATTCGTAAAAACAAAATACTAATGAAGTGACCAAAAATATTCTCAGCAATCAATATTAAATAGCCTGATAAAGTTGATATTTGCTGGTTTTTCGTGGTCGAATAGGCTAATTTCAGCGAAAAGTCACACTCATCATGAATATAGGCATACAAACATGGGGATCAAATGGCGACATAAGACCCTTTATTGCATTAGCGGACGGTTTAAAAAACGCAGGGCATAATGTCACATTAGTCGTTAGCAGCATTGATAACCGCAATTATCAAGAAACCTGCGACACATTGACTATTCGGTATCGCCAAATTCCTGCGCATATTGATTTTGATATGCAAGACTTTGCTCAGCGTAGTTTTCGTATGAATACTCTGCAATGGCTAATCGCCTTGCTAGAGGCAAGTTTTTTTCCTTACGAACAAGAAATTTATCAAGCTGCACAACAGTTAGTTGCTGACCATGATGTGGTTATCGGACACCATTTTCTTTATCCGTTAAAACTGGCAGCAAAAAAACACAACAAACCACATATCAGCGTCACTTTTTGCCACGCGGCGATTCCAACTAATGGTCATCCGCCGTTTCGTTTTCCTAATTTGGGCAGTACGGTAAACCGTTGGCAATGGAAATTACTGGATAGTTTATTTGACTGGGTGTTAAAAAAACGCCTGAGTCGCTTATGGTTTGCCGAAGGAATGCCGCCGTTTAACCACGTTTTTGATAGTTTATTAAGTTCAGATTTACTGAATCTGATCGCGGTTGACTCGTTTCTTTGTCCATTACAAAATGAATGGCAAGCGGTAAATCAACTGTGTGGTTTTTTGAATTTGCCCGAACGCGCTGAACACTGGCAAGCATCTCCAGCTTTACAAGCCTTTTTAGACGCAGGTGAAAAACCCGTTTACATGACCTTTGGTAGCGTACAACAAGCCGTTCCAGAATGGAGTATGGAATTATTTATCAATGCCGCGCAGTTAGTAGGTTGTCGTGCCATTATTCAAACTAGCTCCAGTAATTACCCTGCGGAAACTCAACAAGATGATGTATTTTTCATAGGACGACATCCGCATCAACCGTTATTTCAACACTGTGCGGCAGTGGTACATCATGGCGGCGCAGGCACGTCTCATGCGGCGACCTTGAGCGGTTGCCCATCCATCGTAGTACCGTTTATGGATGAGCAATTATTTTGGGGCTATCAATTACAACGCTCTGGTTTAGCACCTGCGCCATTACCCGCTAAACACGCTACCGCTAAAAAATTGGCGGAACGCATTAAAATAGTGCTTTATTCCACTGACATGGCAAAATGCGCCCAACTAGCTAAACAAGCAATTTCACCCACCCAAGGCGTACTCAATGCCGTAGCACTCATTGAAGCAAACTTGCTTTAAGATACAAGATTACAATATGTCATACTAACGGCGAGGTTAAACCGCTTTCTCTACTTTAAAAATAAACAGGAAAAAAATGTCCATTTCGCTTATTGAACTTGAACAAGTCGTGCGTGAAGCAGGAACGATTGCTTTAACGTATTTTAAAGATTTAAAAAATGTCACCATCGACAAAAAAAGCCCGCGTGATTTTGTCACCGCCGCCGATGTTGCCGTGGAAGCCTTTTTAAAACAAACCTTAACCGAAAAATACCCAGAATACGGTTTTTGGGGTGAAGAAAGCGGTAAAAGTGCCAATCAAACCAATCGCTGGATAGTTGATCCAATCGATGGCACTCACTCTTTTTCCAAAGGACAATATTTTTGGTCGATTAGTGTTGCCCTAGAAATGAATCACCAGCTCATCATGGGTGCGGTATATGCTCCCGCTTTAAATGACTATTACTGCGCTGAGCAAGGCAAAGGCGCGTGGAAAAATGGCGAGTCTATTCATGTTTCCGATGAAACCAGCCTAGCTAATTCTATGATAGCCACAGGTTTTGCCTGTTTGCGTAGCTATTTAACGGACAATAATCTGGAACGCTTTGGTAGAGTCGCCCAACAAACCACAGGACAACGGCGGTTTGGTTCAGCGGCGATGGATTTATGTTTGGTTGCCGATGGACAAGTCGATGCTTTTTGGGAACAGGAACTCAATTTGTACGATGTCGCAGCAGGAGCATTAATTGCCAGAGAAGCGGGCGCGACTGTCACCGATTTTCAGGGCAATGAGGGGATTTTCCCTAAACACATTCTTGCCACGAACGGTAAAATACTCGATCAACTATTACCACTAATGTAAGGTCAACACGATGAAAGTCGGCATAATCGGTTTAGGTGCAATGGGTTTAGGTATGGCAAGACGACTAGATCAAGCAGGATTTTTAGCGGGTGTTTACAATCGCACAGCGGCAAAAATGGCAGAATTTAATGTCATCCATTATAACCAACCCGCCGCACTAGCAGCGGAGATGGATGTGATTTTGCTGTGCGTCTCCGCTGACAAAGATGTTTTAGAGATAGTTGCAGCCATCGCCAGTACCATCAAACCCAACACCATTGTCATAGACACGTCCACTGTTAGCAGTGAGACTGCCAAACAAGCCGCTGAACAGTTAGCAAAAAAACAAGCTAAGTTTCTGGACGCACCTGTTTCGGGTGCTGTCGAAGGTGCGAAAAACGGCACGTTATCCATGATGGTTGGCGGTGATGTCGATGTATTAGAAACTGTGCGTCCCCTATTAGCCAGCATAGCAACACGGATTATTCATATAGGTGAGACGGGTACAGGGCAAGCCACCAAAGCTATCAACCAAATTATGTGCGCGGGTATCAACCAAGCCGTCACCGAAGCTTTAGCCGTTGCGGAGGCGCAAAACCTACCAATGGATAAAGTTATCGACGTAATTTCAGGCGGTGCATCAGGCAATTGGTTTTTACAACATCGCGGCGTGACCATGACCCAAGGCAGTTTTACCGCTGGTTTTAAACTGGCATTGCATCATAAAGACCTAAAAATTGCGCAAGCACTGGCAGCGCGAACCCTTACGCCCACACCGTTAACCAATATGACACTCATCGATTACCAACAGTTAATGGCGAATGGCTTTGGTGATGAGGATATATCAGCCTTGTATCGTCTGAAAAGACACAAAATGTAATTTATTGATTATTTTGGTAGTAATGACTGCCAGTCCTTTAAAAGACTGGCTGTCATTAATATAGCTCTAACAGGTTTTCATGTAAAATAGGTACTACTTAAAATTGATACCCACACACACATTAAACCGCTCTGGTATTAATGTATATCACAAAGAACAAGCCAAGACTCATGCAGAACACGGACACAAAACAGCTTCAATTTATATCATTAGCCATACTTAAAACAAAAAATTCTATTTCAAAAGCACCTACATTACTGAGTTTCTATCGAGACGAGCTACAGTTATTCCTTTTTCTGGGCATTTATTTAATTGCTTGGACGCTGTTAATGGAGTATTTGCCTTCGTCTATGCACGCAGATAATGTCGAACAGGTCGTGTGGTCGCGGACGTGGCAATGGGGCTACTATAAACACCCTCCGTTGCCTTCTTTGTTGATGTATGTGTTAAGTCACTTGTTCGGTGGTCATTCAAGAGGGCTATCGGCATTTGCCGCGCAAGGCTGTAATGTGGTGGCGTTGATTTATGTGTGGCTACTGGCTAAACAAATTTTACCGCGCAAGCTAGCAATTGTTGCGGTGCTTATCACTTCCTTGATTAGTTATTACAACTTTAGAGCGGTCATTTTTAATCACAATACTGTGTCTTTTCCGTTCACTGCCGCGCTGATATATTATTTTTACCGCGCTCTTCACCATCCTGAGCGACTGTTAACATGGCTATTGCTGGGCATTGCGGGTGGCTTGGCGATGTTAACCAAGTACAGCGTGATTTTGGTATTAGCCAGTTTTTTTGTGTATCTGATTTGGCAACAGCACTGGAAAAATCCTGTAGTGATTCGGGGTTTATTGCTCAGTATTGTGGTGTTTGCGTTGATATTTTCGCCAAATCTTATTTGGTTAATGGAGCATGATTGGCTACCACTTCATTATTTGGATAACCAATTGACGGCTTCGGATGATAGTAGATTAAAATTATTCAGTTATTTTTTTGGTAAGCTAGTTATGCGTGGGTGGTATGCGTTACTGGCGGTTTTATTTTTAATCAATATTAGTTCGCGTAAGATTGTGGCAATCAGCACTGTAGAATGCTTATCAACCGTCGGTGGTGAGCAATTTTGTAATCGCCAATCTTACGACACGGATCGCCGTTTTTTGTTAGCAATGCTGTTCATGCCTCTAGCCTTGGCAACTTTACCAATGTTCATTAATGGTAGTGCCTTGGATATTAGCTGGGTGAGCGCGTTTTTCTTTCCTGCTGGTATTTTGTTAGTGCATTGTTTTTTTCGTCACTATGATGAAGCATCGCTGTTGCAAAACACTAGCCGCTTAGTGTGGGGCTTACAGATTGTGATTTTGCTGGTGTTCTTTGGCGGTGCGGTAGTTTATCCCGCCATGACAGGGCGTAGTGCGCGAACTAATTATCCCAGTCAAGAATTGGCAAATACGGTATCGACAATCTGGCGCAAACATCAATCACAGCCGCTGACTATTGTGATTGCTGAAAGTTGGTTAGGCGGTAATGTGTTGCTTCATGCTCGACCTGAACCGATTTTATTAATTGATAACGAGACTGTTATCTCGCCTTGGGTGAATCGTGATGATGTAGCAAGTTGTGGGGCGTTAGTGTTGACGGCTATTGTCGATAAAACGACACCTGTTTATGCCGATTTATTTAAACAAGCGAGTGCGACAGGGTCATTTACCCTTTTGTGGGGACATCCACCAAACGGGCAAGTAATCGAGTATGCGTGGGCAATTTTATCACCTGAGCCAAATGCCACTCCCTGTCGGTTTACTGCCAATACTGACGCAGTACTACGCGAATGATTTAAACTCGTAGAGTGCAATAGCGTAACGTATTGCATCACATGAAAGCCACATAAACAACCATGCGTAAGTTCCTCAAATGGTTAGACCAGCCGCCAGCAATACAATCTGAGTAAAAAACAAACCGCCTGCCAACGCTTGAATGTGATGAGATGTGGTTGTTTGTGGGAAAACGCAAGAATAAACAATGGATTTGGTTATTGATAGATAAAGATACACGCGAGATAGTGGGCGTATACATCGGCGACCGAAGTCGGGAGAGTGCGCAACAACTGTGGTCTTCGCTACCCTCATCTTACCAACAAAATGCCACCTGCTATAGCGATTACTGGGATGCCTATCGAACCGTGATTCCCGATGACCAGCACCATAGCGTAGGTAAAGAAACAGGACTCACCAACCACATTGAGCGGTTTAATAACACACTCAGACAACGCTGTTCTCGGCTTGTTAGGAAATCACTGTCCTTTTCTAAAAAACTCGACAACCATATCGGCGCAATCTGGTATTTTATTCACCACTACAATGAATGCAGGCGTATCGCTTTGACCTTGTCATCACTCGCTTTTTAGGACTACCGATAATTTAACTAAAATACTAGAATCCTTAAAACCCAGTTAAAGGTAACCATCAATGTTGATACTAGATTTTGCACCTGAGATTTAAGTTCCACGTCTTGGATCAAACGCATCTTGTACAGTATCGGCAAATAAATTAGCCGCCAGCACTAAGGCAAACATGAACACAAATGCGGCGGTTAATGACCACCAGACGATAGGTTCACGCGCCATTTCCAGACGTGCGCCATTAATCATATTGCCCCAGCTAAAGGTGGTGGGATCAACGCCGATATTGATATACGACAGCACCGCTTCGGCTAATACCAACGAACTAAAATCTAACACTACCGAAATCAACACGATGTGCATGACGTTGGGCAGGATGTGGCGCAGTAGAATGGTGTGTTGTTTAACGCCCAGCGCGTAAGCGGCTTGGACATATTCCATTTCTCTTAATTTCAAGGTTTCCGCACGAAGCAAGCGACACAAACCAGTCCAACTGGTGATGCCTAAAATTAAACATAAAAATAATAGCCGCGTATCGGAGCGCACCACTACGCTGGTGAAATCAGCTTCATGATTTGCCATGTAGACTTGCACCATGAGGATAGACGCGGCAATCAATAATACGCTGGGGATGGAGTTAAGCGTGGTGTAAAAGTATTGAATAATATCATCAACCCAGCCACGAAAAAAACCTGCCAAAATGCCGAACACGATTGCCATTGGTAGCATGATGAGCGTGGTCAACGTGCCGATAATTAAGCCTGTGCGTATGCTTTTGACCGCTTGATAAAAGACATCTTCGCCGACTTTATCCGTGCCTAGGACGTGGTAGTAGCCTGATAGGTGAATCAGGATGCAGCTTAGGGTAATCAGGACAAATAGAGTGCAAGGTACAGGCTGAAAGGTAAAAGATAAACTCTCTTCATCCTGCTTATTCTTACTAAACATCCAATACACCAGCATTAACGCCATAAAACACACGACACCTTGAAAAACACCCACCACCGTTTTCTGGAAAATATCAGCCAATTTATCGTTGTCATTGCTTAAATGCTGACCACCAAACTGCAACCGTGGATAACCCCATTGCATCGAGCCATCCGCTTGCGTCATCATTTCCTTGCTGAATAAATGACTCGCAAACGGCGCGGAATAAGTTTTTTCGCCGTGTTCGCGTAGCGGTGTTGCCCAATAATCCAACGCGCTGATAATTTCATTACCCGCACCTTGCTGTTTAAAATGCACCGAATCCAGCAAACCAATCAGCACAAAAAACACCAGCACCACCAACGACACCATACCAACTGAATTATTAGCGATAGTTTTCAGTGGGCGTTGCAAATGTTCTTTACCGCGTAACGTAAAACCCAATACCAAAATGCTGAAAATCAGCGCGAAAATCAGCCCATCTGTCCATAGAATAATCATGGTAAATCTCCCACGCCTTGAAAATAAGCAATGAATTGTCTTGCTCTGTGTTGTGTGTCGGGGTTTAAGCGGGCGATGACTGGTTCAATATCGCTAAAATTCCAAGTGATTTTAACGCTAGGGTCTAGTTGTTGTATGGCGGCATAAATTTTATCGGTGGGCTGTTCGGGTTCTGCTAACCATGCTAAAAACGGCAGGATAACGGATTTATAGTCTTTGTTTGTGACTAATTCCAATGCACTTTGAAGTCGCGCCAGACAACGGGTGTTATCTTGTTGTACTAAGGCTAATTCAGCATCGTTGCTTAATACTGAAAGGTGTTGTGAATGATGTGTTAAGGCTTGAGCAAAGGTTTGTTGCGCCAGTGCTAACTGTCCTTGTTTCGAATAAGCAATCCCTAAGTTATTCCAAGCCGATTCATGATTCGGGTTAATGTCGGTTTGTGTTCGATACGCCGCAATCGCTTCATCGTGTTTGCCTAGCATAGATAACGCAACCCCTAAGCCATTCCAAACCGCTTCATGATTCGGCTGAACGCTCAGTTGTTTTTGATACGCTGCTATCGCTTCATCGAGTTTGCCTGAATTTCCTAACGCAACCCCTAAACCATAATAATAATTTTCATGCTCTGGCTGTATCGCAATTAGTCTTAAAAAAACTTGGCTCATTTTGGCATACTGCTTTTCAGTTTCTAATTGCAACGCCATATTAAATAAAAGCTCGGTATTTTGAATCGTATCTAATTGGCTTTGTTCTTCGCTCATTAATTGATGGTACAGCGATTCCAATAAGTATTCGATGTGCTTGGTTTGTTGATGACGTTGCTTAAAACTGTCCGCGAGTTGTTGATGCAGGGTTTTAGTTTGTTCGTTGTCTAGCCAGTTTTTATAACGGGCATAGCTTAATAACACATCGCGAATTTCTTCATGTAAGTAATGAATGCCTTTTTCGGTTTTTAATAAACCCATGTTGTTGAATGCTTCGCGCATATTGTCGGCTTGCTCGGCATAGAGCAGGGTTAAAACGGCTTTATCTAAACGGCGCGGTAATGCCATGCGCCATGTTTGTTCTTCTAAGGCTAAGTTGTGTTGCATCACGCGCTTAAATAAAGCCAGTTTGCAACGGGCGTTATCAATGTTGTCGGTGTTTAAATCGCGGCTGTCTTCGGGTTCAGAAAATAGCTGTTGAATGTCGGACATAGCGGCTAATTCGTGAATGTCGTAGCCTTCATTTAATTTGGCATTGAGAAAATTTAACGCCAGTTGTAACCATAACGGAATACCATTAAACGACAGACGATTGATGATATTAAACAAGGCGGCTGCTTGTGCATCATCGGTTAATAAGGCTTGTAAATCAGTATAACTACTGCCCGTCACTGCATTGGCAATGTCGTCATCATTAAAACGTTCGAGTTCTTGCGCTGAATGCCAACAGCCTGTTTTACGCCCTGCCACTATCACAATCGCGCCGTGTTGTTGTAAAAATTCCAGTAAGCGTTCTAACCAATCTTGAAAATTTACCTTAGCTTCAACGGGTTTTAAAGTTTCATGCGGTTTAGCATAACGACTGACAATTTTTTGTTGGCAAAGCTCTTGCGCGGCGTGTAAGCGTTCGTAAGTATCAATCAAAATAAGCGGCTGGTTTTTGCAGTCTTGTTTTAAGGCTCTTAGTAACACTAATTCAGGATCGCCTAATTCTACTTTGGCTGTTTCTTGTTTGTTTTTTGACCAAACACCAAATAATTGCATTCCGATTTTAGCCAGTGTGGTGACTTTGCCTTTTTCATCATCACTAAGTTCTAGTTCTTCGCTGTGATGTTCAAAACCCAGTTGTACGGTTTCTTTCAGTATGGCTTGATAAGGCGCGGTTAATGCGGTGGCATCTTTATAAGTGTCGTTAATTTTATTTAGGGCTTCTTTTGTTTTTGTTAGACCCTGAGCGCGGACAGCAACATATTGTAAAAACTGCACGGCAGTTTGTAATGGCGGCGTATCATTCATATCAACCAACACGCGCCCTTTATTGGTATGGCGTTTTTCAATCTCTCGTAACAAAGTGCTTTTACCGATGCCCGATTTACCCGTAATGGCAAACACCGCGCCTTGTTTTTCATTAATCAATTGTTGAACGTGGTCTAACTCGGTTTTTCTGCCAGTAAAAGGAATAGACATCAATAAAGCCTTATTTGAATAAAGTATTTTTAAATTGTACTTTAATTTTTAGGTGGTAGTGCAATAGGATGGATGTGTTTCGTTCCCAAGCTCTTAATCTTGCTTGGGAACGAAATAAATACTATCATGACAAGCGCACTCTAGGATCAACTAGCGTGTAAGAAATATCGGTGAGCAATAAACCAACGATGTACAACACTGACCCCAAAAACACCATTGCCCGCACTATGGCAAAATCTTGGCTATTAATCGCATCAATCGTATAACTGCCAAGACCGGGAATACTGAAAAACGACTCCATGATTAAACTGCCCATAAACAACAGCGGTAACACCACTACTACGCCCGTTAAAATGGGAATCATGGCATTTTGTAATACATGACGGAACAGGGTTTGGGTTTCAGTTAAGCCTTTGGCTCTGGCAGTACGCACATAATCTTTTTCCACTTCTTCTAAAAACAGGGTGCGATACCAACGACCGCCTGAACCTATGCCTGAAAACACGCCGATTAATACAGGTAAAATCAAAAACTTAATCGCTGCAAAACCGTCATCATAGCCAGAAATCGGCACCAACTTTAATATCTTAGCAAACACAAACTGCCCTCCAATAATATAAAATAAGGAGGAGATGGACATTAATACCACGCACAACACCACGCCCGCTTGTTCCAAATAACTGCTACGAAACAATACCATCATTAACGCAAAACTAATATTCACCACCAAACCCAACAACAAAGTCGGCAACGCTACCGCCAAACTGGGCAAGGCGCGTTGTTGAATATCATCACCGATATTTCTGCCGCTGTCTGACGTACCAAAGCGAAATAAAAACAAACCCACCGATTTAGTATAAAAAATCGTCTCGGTGACTTTCTTCTCAGCAACCGCTTCGCTATTCCACAACAGCGGTTTGTCATAACCATGTTGATGCTTCCAATTACTTACTGCGGCTTCTGTCACTCGTTTTTGTCCTAGCTGCATACGCGCCATATCATCGGGACTATTCACCACAAAAAACAGCACAAAAGTTAAAATATTAACCCCCATTAACAAGGGAAATGCGTACAAAAATCGCCGAATAAGGTAACTGGTCATGGCAAGAGTTTCTAAAAGTTGGGTTTATGTTTCATATTGTAGCGATTTAGATGAATCTAGTTTTAATAGTTGGAGGGTGTTGGTAGTTACGCTAACACTAAAAAGTCTGCCATCCGCCGCCTAATACTTTGTAGAGTAATACTAAATCCGCTGACGTTTTCGCTTTACTGCTGACTAATAAGCTTTGTGCTTGATACAGTGATTGTTGGCTGCTTAGCACATTAATAAAATTACTTAGTCCCTTTTCATATCGCTCGGTGGCTAGTTGTACTGCTTGTTGATTAGCCGTTACTGCTTGCTGTAAGGCTAGTTGCTTTTGTTGTTCTTTGTCATAAGCGACTAATGCGTCTTCGACTTCTTTAAACGCAGTCAATACGGTTTTTTGATAGCCCAGCAAACTTTGTTGGTATTGCGCTTCTTTGCTTTTAATATTGGCATTTAGTCTACCCCAATTAAACAATGGCATGGTTAAAGTAGCCCCTAAAGACCACGATTTACCAATGGGGGTAAAGCTAGTGATATTGGTATTTTGCACCCCTAAAAATTCCGCTAAATTAAATTTTGGGTATAGTTCAGAGGTGGCAATACCAATCTGAGCATTGGCAACGGCAAGCTGGCGTTCTGCATAACGAATATCAGGGCGGCGTTGTAATAATGCAGACGGTAAATCGGGTAGTACGGTGATTTTCACAAGAGGAATAGCGGCGATAGGCTCTAATCGCGCCATCAGTGCATCGGGTTGTTTAGCCAATAATAAACTCAGTGCGTGAATTGCTTGTTTAACAGCGGTTTCATAGCTAGGAAATTGGGCATTTATCGTGGCAAGTTCGGCTTCAGCTTGGGCGATTTCTGACATATCGGCTAAGCCCGCTTGTTGGCGTACTTTTAATAAATCCAGTGTGTCTTGTTGGCTGTGTAGGTTGGCTTCGGTAATGGCAATCAGTTGTTGATTGCCTCGCAACTCTATGTAATTACGCGCCACTTCGCCTAATAGTGTAACTAATACATCACGCCGATTTTCGATTTCACTGTCAATAGTAGCATTGGCGGCTTCTACCGCCCGTTGTACGCCACCAAAAAAATCGACTTCCCATTGGGCATCAACACCGAGTTGCAATAAATTGATAATTTGATTACTCAAACCAAAACCGCCTGCTTGTGAGGTTGATGAGGTGGAGGCAGAAGAATTTAATCGGCGATTAACATTATTTTTGCCAGAAAAACTCGGTAAACCAGCGGCAATGGTTGCGCTGCGTTGCGTTCTGGCATCTTTAACGCGCTCTAGGGTTTGTTTTAAATCCAGATTGGCATTAATTGCATCGATAATGAGTTGATTGAGAATGGGATCATTAAAATTTTGCCACCATTTTTCCAAGGCTTTGACTTGCGGTGTTGTGGCAATTGGCACACTCCATTGTTTAGGTGTGGATACATCAGGACGCTGATAATCTGGGCCAACTACGCAAGCTGTCAATAATAGCGCGACGACTACTAACGCATAACACCTCATGAATCTTTACCCGTAGCCGCTTGGATTTCGATAAACACATCCATTTGCTGCCCAATATAAATCGGCAGTTGTTTACGATCAAAGCTGTACAGAGCTTGTAAAACACGGGTATCAACGCGTTCGGTACTATCACCAGTCAGTGATTTTTTGGGTATCACAAACGGTTCTAAATAAGCTAACTCCAGTTCGACTTTAAAATCACGGTTGCCCCGCAAATACGCCACGGCTTTACTTTTTTTATCAAATCGCCACGCGTCATTTTCATCAATATCGACTCGAACATGAAGTTGCTCAAGATTGCCTATTATCATCAGCGGCGTGCTTAATGCACCCGCTTGGGCAAATTCACCCGCTCTGATATTAACTTGTAATACTTCACCCTCAATTGGCGAGCGCACTATTAAACGTTCTAAGGTCGTGCGACTATTGGCTATGCTCGCTTGTGCTTGCTGTACGGCGGCTTTGGCACTGTCTAATTTTGCTTGCGCAATCGATACTGCGTTATGGCGTTTAAGTAATTCTTCTTTGCTAATGGCGCGTTTATCAGTAACGGATTCGGCTAAATTTTCCAATGACACGCTATCGCCTAGCGAGGCTTTGACTTCATTAACCGTGGCAATGGCTTTGGCTAAATCGGCTTCTTTCATTGCTAAATCAGCACGAGTATCACGTTCATCTAAATAAAACAGCGGTGTACTTACTTTAATTTGATCGCCTACTTTAACGGCAACACGGGTCACAATTCGTGGCAACGGCGTACCGATAGCGATATTTTGGCTTTGTGCTTCAATAATACCCGCGCCAGCGATAAATTCTTTAAACGGAGAAGATGAAGGTTCGGCGACCGCTTGCGCAATCGGCATAGGTTGATTACTACTGACGACGGTATAACCTGCGAAAAATAAGCCAATAATGGCAAGCAAAGGGAGTAAATATTTCATCATGGTTGGCAACCTTAACAGTAATAATGCGGATTGTCAGTGGATGGATCACCACAGACCTCATTTTTATCGATAATTTCTTGCGGCAATATCACCAGTAATTCATGAGAATAGTGTACCTGTTCCGTGCCTAGTGAATACCGCTGTAATACGCCTGTTTCTATGCTCATATTGTAAAATCTCATCAATAAATGGACGGCATCGACCGTGTTTTTAGTCATCAATTCGGGGCATTTAGGACTGACGTTGACCTAGCAATGCGTGGAAATCAGTATTTTTTAAATAGGGCGAAGAATCGAGCATTCGTTAGTAGCCTTCGACAAAAAAGTCATGCTGTTGATTTTACATGAATAGTGACTCTAGCTGCTTGACTATTAATCGACAAAAATGCAACTTAGCACACATTAAGCCCAGTATTTATGCGATACTAGCCCCCTTAATTTTATCCAAATTTTGTTAATACTATTAAGGAGTAATACATGACAGCACTGGTTGGCATCATCATGGGATCGACCTCTGACTGGGAAACAATGCAGTTTGCCGCTGAAACCCTAGAGCAGCTTGGCATTCCTTATGAGTGTGAAGTCGTTTCTGCGCACCGCACCCCAGATAAATTGTTTGCCTATGCGGAAATGGCAGAAATCAAAGGATTAGAAGTGATTATTGCAGGTGCGGGTGGCGCGGCGCATTTACCTGGTATGACTGCCGCAAAAACTGCGATTCCCGTGTTAGGTGTTCCCATACAGTCTAAAGCCTTAAATGGCATGGATTCCTTATTATCTATCGTGCAGATGCCCGCAGGTATTCCCGTCGGTACGTTAGCAATAGGTAAAGCAGGGGCTATCAATGCAGCATTATTAGCAGCGGCGATTATCAGTAATAAACATATACAGTATCGGGAGGTATTAAATACCTTTAGAAGTGAACAAACCGAATCTGTGTTAGAAAACTCAGATCCACGCAAGGAACAGTCATGAAAGTAGGGATACTAGGTGCAGGACAACTTGCGCGTATGATTGCCTTAGCAGGTTATCCTTTAGGACTGGAGTTTATTTTTCTTGATCCATCCGCCGATGCCTGCGCTCATCAATTAGGTGAGCATTTGCTGGGCGAATATGACGACCCAGAATTATTGGCACAATTGGCTGAACGTGCCGATGTGGTCACTTATGAATTTGAAAATGTTCCCGCGCCTGTTGCGGAATTTTTAGCTTCGCATACCCAAGTTCATCCAGCACCCAAAGCCCTAGCCGTTGCACAAGATCGTTTAGTTGAAAAAACTTTTTTCAATGACATTGGCATTCCTACCCCACGGTACGCACCTGTGGACAGTTTTGAAGAGTTACAACAAGTCATGACAAACATGGCTTATCCTGCAATTTTAAAAAGCCGCACCCAAGGCTATGACGGCAAAGGACAATCGTTATTAAAATCAGCCGATGATTTAGTTGCCG
>CAIUVX010000042.1 GCA_903902705.1 uncultured Methylococcales bacterium | reverse complement strand
TCGAAGGGTGGACGGTTAAGCCGTTCATGGTTCGACAGGCTCACCACGAACGGCTTAACCTTGTTCCAAATACCAGAAAACTTTTGTTCATCTACTTACTACTCCCGAAATTCTCAAGACATTGCTAAACGGGGAGGGGAGTTGTATGACAAATTAGTCGGTTTTGTAGATGATTTTGAAAAAATAGGCGATAAGCTCAAGCAAGCCCAAAAAAGTTACGACGATGCCTTTGGAAAATTGTCAGGTGGGCGTGGCAATGTTATTCGACAAGCGCAAATGCTTAAAGACTTGGGCGTTAAACCCACTAAATCATTACCATCAACGATTGTTGATTTAGCATTGGAAGATGATTTAATTAAAACCCTTCATGTAGATTAAGCCATGCCTAAATGTAATAAGATTTACCACGGTGCAATCAAGTAAAATAGCCGATTAAAAATTCGGCATTATGCGCGTATAACTCAGCTTATACCTTTATAATGATACATCAAAAACACACAAAAAACTTTTACCATAGCGAACTGGAAGAGTCTCTTCATAATGCTTCGCAAGAAATAACACACAACGGGTTTAAAAATGGCACTTTATGTCTATAAATTTGGCGGTACATCGGTCGGTGATGTCGAGCGTATAAAAGCTGTCGCTGAAAAAGTAAAAAAAGCTCATGACTTGGGCAATCAAATTGTGGTGGTTTTGTCGGCAATGAGCGGTGAAACTAATCGTTTAATCGGCTTGGCAAAACAAATGCAGGCGTATCCTACCGAACGTGAATTGGATGTTTTAATTTCCACGGGCGAGCAGGTAACTGTGGCGTTATTGAGTATGGCGTTGCATGAACTGGGTTGTGATGCCTGTTCTTATACGGGTAATCAGGTCAAAATATTAACGGATAGTAGCTATACTAAAGCGCGTATTCGTAAAATTGATGATGATCGAATTCGTAACCATCTTAACGAGGGAAAAGTGGTGGTGGTGGCAGGTTTTCAGGGCGTTGATGAAGATGATAACATCACCACCTTGGGTCGCGGCGGTTCAGATACTACGGCGGTTGCCTTAGCAGCTGCCTTAAAAGCCGATGAATGTCATATTTATACTGATGTCGATGGCGTTTATACCACAGACCCTAGAGTTGAACCGAAAGCTCGCCGTTTGGATAGAATCACCTTTGAAGAAATGCTGGAAATGGCAAGTTTAGGTTCAAAAGTATTACAGATTAGGTCAGTTGAATTTGCAGGCAAATATAATGTTGCGCTGCGGGTATTATCATCATTTAAAGATGGGTGTGGCACACTCATTACTTACGAGGAATCACAAATGGAAAGTGCGTTAATTTCAGGCATTGCTTTTAATCGAGATGAGGCAAAATTGACCATCACAGGTGTACCTGATTTACCTGGGGTAGCGTTTAAGATTTTAGGTCCTATTGCTGACGCGAATATTGAAGTCGATATGATTATTCAAAATATTGCCGAAGATGCGACCACGGATTTCACCTTTACAGTGCCTCGAAACGATTACCAACGTGCTAAAACCTTATTGGAGCAAACTTGCGTTACTTTAGGTGCAAGAAAAGTGACAGGTGATGATAGCATTGTGAAAGTGTCGATTGTGGGTGTCGGTATGCGCTCTCATGTAGGTATTGCCAGCACTATGTTTCAAACTCTGGCAGTTGAGGGCATTAATATTCGTATGATTTCTACCTCAGAAATTAAAATTTCGGTGGTGGTCGATGAGAAATATTTAGAGCTTGCGGTCAGAGCATTACATACAGCATTTAAGTTAGAGCAGGGCAGTGAAGGGTAGCAACTGTGTTAGGTTTCGAATAAATAGTTGTCCACAATGAAATAAATAGGAAATACTCATGGAAAGAAATGAAGCGATGACCTTCATCATTAAATTACTTAGGCTGATGCTGGAAAAAGAGGGTTCAGATTTATTTATTACTGCGGGTTTTCCACCTGCGGTAAAAATTAAGGGCAAAATGATACCTATGTCAAAACAGCCTTTATCGCCTAATGATGCCAAAGCAGTTACGCAGTGCATTATGAATGACAAGCAGCTAAAGGAATTTGAATCGACACAGGAATGTAATTTTGCTATTGCGCCCCCAAATTTGGGGCGTTTTCGCGTTAATGCGTTTGTTCAGCAGGGTTGTCAGGGCTTGGTAATGCGGGTAATCGCTGCCGAAATACCCAATTTTGATAAACTAGGACTGCCAGCCGTTTTAAAAGACGTAATTATGGCGAAAAATGGCTTAATTATCATGGTCGGTGGTACAGGTTCTGGTAAATCGACTTCAATGGCGGCGATGGTTGATTACCGCAATGAAAATAGTTATGGTCATATTATTACCATAGAAGACCCTATCGAATATGTGCATCCGCATAAAAACTGCGTGATGATGCAAAGAGAAGTCGGTGTGGATACCAAAAGCTGGGAAATTGCCTTACACAATACTCTGCGACAAGCTCCAGATGTGATTCTGCTTGGGGAAATTCGTGATGCGGAAATTATGAATTTTGGACTTGAATTCGCCCAAACAGGGCATTTGGCAATGGCTACACTGCACGCCAACAATGCTAATCAGGCAATTGATCGGGTGTTGGGGTTTTTTCCAACTGAAACACAAGCCAAATTAATGCAAGATCTTTCGGTTAATTTACGCGCTATCGTTTCCCAACGTCTGGTAAAAACTGTTGATGGCGGGCGTTGCGCTGCGATTGAAATTTTGTTAAATACGCCGTTAATTTCAGATTTAATTGCCAAAGGCGAAGGCTCTAGTATTAAGCCTATTATGAAAAAATCGCGTGAATTAGGAATGCAAACCTTTGACCAAGCCTTGTTTGATCTATATCACAGCGGCAAAATAAATTACGAGGAAGCCTTAAGAAACGCGGACTCGACTAATGAATTACGCTTACAAATTAAATTGGCTGAAGGAGGCGATTTAAGTCAAGGTGGATTGTCATTAGAGAACAAAGAGGAAGATGAAGAAACATAAAATATAATTCATCAGCAATACATTGATATGATGCAATAATCTTGTTTTACCACCCACAGTATTTATCCATTTATTATGCTTAAGCCAGTAAACACCATTGATTTAAAACCTTTTTTAAGATTAATGTTAGAAAAAAAGGCAGATTATTTGTCCTTGAAGGTAGGTTCGCCAATCATGCTTTGTTTAGCTGGCGAAAATAAACCCTTGGGTAAAACAGAGTTAACTGATGCAATGACGGATCAAATTGCATTCAGTATGCTCACTGAAAAGCAAAAAAACACGCTGATTAATTCGAGCAAAGTAACCATTGACTACATTACGCCTGATGACGAGTATTTTAACGTTCATATTGAAGTAGAAGACAATGGCTTATCGTTGCTAATCAAAGCTTATAATACTGATGAAATTCAGAGCATCAAAGAAAATAAACCTATTGAAGTATTAGGTAAAGCACCGATAGGTAACTTAGACCTCCTACCGTATTTGAAAAAAATAATTGAACTGGGTGCATCTGATCTATTTTTAACAGTTGATTCTCCTGTTAAAGCGAAGGTTTTTGGAAAAGCAGTTAAATTGGACGATTTTTTACTCACGCCTGAGCTAACAAAATCAGCGACGCTAAGCATTATGACGCAAGAGCAAATTGACGAATTCCAGTCCACTAAAGACCTAGATTTTGCTATCTCTATGCCCGATGGTAGTGCGCGTTTTCGAGCCAATGCCTTTTATCAACGCAAAACTGTCGGATTGGTTATGCGGCTAATTCCATCGGTTATTCCTACTGCTGAAAGCATGGGGCTGCCCGAAATTTTATTAGAACTCATCATGGCAAAACGCGGCTTATTATTAATGGTAGGCGCGACAGGTTCTGGAAAATCAACCACACTAGCAGCGATGATTAATCACCGTAATGCAAATGTGGCAGGGCATATTCTCACCATTGAAGACCCCGTAGAATTCTCACATCCTAATCTAATGTCCATCATGAACCAACGTGAAGTTGGCATCGATACCGCCTCTTATGCAAGGGCATTGAAAGCCAGCTTGCGTGAAGCCCCCGATGTTATTTTAATCGGTGAAATTCGTGATAGAGAAACAATGGAAGCTGCACTAGAACTTGCTAACACAGGGCATTTATGTATTTCAACTTTACACGCCAACAATGCCAACCAAGCGATGGATCGTATCATCAATATGTTTCCACACGTTCAACACAGACAATTATTCATGGATATTGCAACGAATTTAAACGGCGTTGTTTCTCAGCGTTTAATTCCTGACTTACAAGGAAAACGCTGTGCAGCCATTGAAGTAATGATTAATACGCCACATGTATCCAGTTTAATTTTAAAAGGCGAGTTAAATGAAATTAAAGAGGCGATGAAAACCAGTGGTAGCAAAGGCATGAAAACATTTGATGATGCGTTACATGATCTCTATAAAGCAGGAAAAATTAGCATGGAAGAAGCACTAAAAAATGCCGATTCACGAAATGACTTAGAAGCCAAAATGACATTTGGTTAAGTCTTTAGATCTCTTTAATTATTGGCGGGAGGAGTGGTTTTTAATTTGTTGAAACATACTTTTAATTTAACATAATATACATTATGCGAAATC
>CAIUVX010000041.1 GCA_903902705.1 uncultured Methylococcales bacterium | reverse complement strand
TGCGATGGATTTTATCGAAAACAGGCGTATTATTTTTGATGACTACCTCCCGCGTTGGAATTATCGTGCTAAGCCACAATACAACTAATATCGGGAAGTTATTTTTAGCTATATCCTTAACGTTTGATTGCTTTTGCATATCGGGCAAGTGATTTCTTGGTAATGTACCATCCTAATTTCGACTTTCTATCGTTCGTTGTTGATTACGCCAAATCACAAGCTCGTCCTTAATAACAACAGATTTCATCCACTACCTAAGCACTGACTGATACCTCAAAACCTAATAAACTAATTTCATCCGCAAATTCATGTAGTACAGCTATTGACAATGGGGCTAATCGACTGGCTTCTGGCTGTAATGACGGTCTAGCTATGGTGTATAACATAATGTGTTGCAAACTCGCCTTTGCCTTAATGATGGTTAATAAATTCAAAAAGGCTATTCGTTCTTTTTCAGGTAAACCCTGATTATCATAATCTAGTAAACATATTTGTAGCTTAGTCGGGCAGCACTGAGTTGCAAGTAATAAATTTTTTAACTGCGCCTGACTGCTTTGCCGCACATTATTTATCAACATTCGCCCTTGCTCTGTGGCACTGTCCAATTTAAACCAAACCTCACCACCATAAGCTTTTAATATTTTCAAACCCGCTTGAACTTTAGCCTGATGGATTGAACTACCATTGGTAATCAACACATAACGGCTATTAGGAAAAACACCAAGCTCAGTTGCCACTCGTCCAATTAACTCTACTGCTTTAGCGAAAGCTTTTAAACTGGTTGGCTCACCATTACCCGAAATAGCAATATCCTTAATAACCCGTTGAGCTTCGGCAACTTGAAAGCGTGAATAAAAATCACCGTGCAGCACTGATTCTAAAAAAAACCGTAATTCCTCTTCTAATAACTGAAAATCCATTTCAGGAGCAGCTCCTATTTTTAAATCAGGCACTTGGCAATAAACACAACGCCAGTTACAGGCATTATTGGTATTAAAATTTATCCCAATCGACAAACCACCCGCTCGTCGTGATAGCACAGGATATATATACCTTAAGCCAGCAATATCTCGGCTATGATTATTTGTTATTAGTATGGGCATAAAATGGTTCTTCCTGACTTCGTGGAGTAGGTACTACAAAGATGTCCATAATTTTAAACTTCTGAGAAATGCCAGCGTTATGGCATTCGTAGTATGCAGATAATGAAAGAAAAATTGAGGTTATCGCAAAATTTTAGACAAAAAAAAGAGCTTACTCGAAATCGTGTAAGCTCTCAAATTCTGTATGGTGCCTCGGGCCGGAGTCGAACCGGCACGTCCTTACGAACGAGGGATTTTAAGTCCCTTGCGTCTACCAATTTCGCCACCGAGGCATCAATCTACTGAACTGCCTATTATAAATAGAAAAATTAAAAAATCTAGTTTTTTCTAACTATTCAAAAATAAAGGCTGTATCACTGCTAGGGATTGAAAATTCACCAAAGACGATTTAAGTAAGACTTCTACTATTATCTGCATCAAAAAAACAGTTACTATCGCTGGTTTTTAAGATTATTTATAGGCGACTGCACTGCTATGGTGACTGAATTAAACAAGTTTTTGTTTGGTGTACAAGCTAAAAAAGACTTCAATGGCATATTCGGTTAAAATATCCTCATAATAATAATTCTAGTTATTTCTTAGCTGTATCTCATCTTTTGTGTATTTTCCGAGGTCATTTTAATGCGTAAAAAACTTATCACTCTTACTGGCGGCATATCTTTACTTCTTATGCACTCTTGGAGTTTTGCTGCGACTGATTTGCCGCCTTCAGCCAAAGTTGAACTGGGAACAGTAGAAGAAGTCTGCTCTAATTTTACTGATCCTGAGTGGCGTAAAGAACAAGTTGTTGATGGCGTAAAAATACAAGAATCACGCCTTTGTAATCCAGACAATCCAGCTGATATTGCTGCTTTTGTTAAAGGCACCAATGGTGTTTCAATGGAAACATTGATGAATACCCAGCTTGCCGCCGATGCGATCACACTATCAGACGACATGGACGGTGATGGCGATCCCGACAAAATCGTGATTAAATTGGAAGTGGTTGAACTGAACGGACGTTCGCCTGATGTTAAAACCCCCATTACCACCTTTGATATTGCTCCAGGGATTCAGCCGACATTTTGGGTTTACGCACCGAAAACTCGCGATATGTCTACGCTCAGTCTTTATGAGCCTGAAGCCAATTCCTTATTGCGCGTGCCTTCCCCTGTTATTCGTGTTGAACAAGGTGATATTGTCCATATCGTCTTGGAAAACACCCATTATTTGCCGCACTCTATTCATTTACACGGTATCGACCATCCGTTTATGGATCACAGCGATAACGGCAATGACGGCGTTGGTCAAACCAGTAATATGGACACCATGCCAGGGGAAAGTAAAACCTATGTGATTAAACCGCGCCAAGCAGGTACGATGTATTATCACTGCCACGTTCAGCCCCATACCCATATTCCTATGGGCTTACAAGGCATTTTTGTCGTTGAAGAAAATCGTCCGAATAACTGGCCACAAACCCTGAACGTTGGCGCGGGTCAAGTGCGTCATCCATCGGTTGCGGTGCTGGAAAAATATGCCAGAGAATACGATTTACATTACCAATCAGCCGATAAAGAACTACATGAATTAGTCGCACGTTCTGCTAATGATCCGCGTTTGATTGCTAAGCACATGAACATGGAATACGACATCACCGATGCCACCGATGATTATTTCATGCTCAATGGTCGCTCTTTCCCTTATACCTTAAGGGAATCATTAATACACATGGAAGAAAATCAAAACGTTAAATTGCGTGTGTTAAATGGTCATACTGAAACCTTTGCGATGCACATTCATGGGCATAAACCCACGGTTACCCATTACGATGGTGTTGATAACGGACCTGGTTCTTATATTCAACGTGATGTACATGGCATGGCACCCGCGCAACGACTTGATTTGTCATTAAGTGGTAAAGATGATGGTTTAAACAGCTTTGGGCAAGGTATTTGGATGTTCCACGATCACGTTGAAAAATCTTTTACTACTAACGGACACGGCGAAGGTGGCGATATTAGTTTGGTGGTTTATAAAGGCTTTGTTGACGAAAGAGGGATTCCAATGGCGCATGGCATGAGTCTCGCGCCTTATTTCACTAAAGAACTTTGGACGGGGAAATACCCTATCTGGCAAGATTACGATGCGTTTCGTAGTTTAGGTTTGCCAGACCTAAAAGAACCTGTTACACCGAATAAAGTGGCGGTACAAACGCCTGCTGTTAAAGCATCTGAAACAGTAGCAACAGCGGCGCAACAAGACTCAGTATTCGGGAAATTATTTAATGGATTTGTATTAGGTTTATTGGGCTATGCGGCATACATTAAACGCCGTCCGATTTATGAGTTTGCAGTTAATCGCTTTAAAAAATAAATTTAATCATTAAAATGCTGGCTTGCAAACCTAGATTTGCTTGCCAGCATTTAATTTAAACATTGATACAGCGTGTTTCCTACTTGCAACGAAAGTCATTAGGCTACTGCAAAAGCAAATCGAACGTTAATGCCATTCTTTGGATCAAGCTGTTTGATTACAACTACCGCAGACCACATAAAAGTTTACGACTTGCGGTCAAATAGCCCGCCAGTTAGAAATTTCAAAAAAAATGGCAACACCGAACCCCCGCAATGGCGATGGGCTTAACGGATCAGATCTTGAGTTGGTGATTTTTGTTGTGAGCCGCATATTCGGCTAACTCATTGAAAAATAAGGAACTGCATTGGTTTGTAGGGACTACCGAGTTGATGCACGATACCGTTATCTGGTTGCATTAAACAAGGTCGAATTTGGACGTAACATTTATGTTTGATTACAGATTTCACCCACTACCCAAAATCAAATACTCACAACTTCATATAGCAAATGCACTTCAAACACTTTGTCATGTTAAAAGACTTTTGATCGATTACTTACATGAATGCAATCGCTTAATAAGTTCTGGAAATTAAATTGCAAGCAAAAAAATACGCCTGTAGGCGTATTTTTAATTGCTGAATACTGAAAAACTTAGAACGTAATAGTCGCATCAGTAGAGAACAAAAATTGAGATTGTCTGTCACCGCCGTCAAAAACGTTGTATGGCGTACCATTAGCATTCTTACCGTCGTTCCAATCATAACGCACATTAGGACGAACATTTATCCATGGTTTAGGCTTCCAATTTAGACCCGCAGTAAGCGCGTAATAAGTTGCAGGTTGGCAAGTGGCAGTACCGCGAGCTGAACTTACGCCAGTACCAGCGTCGTCAACTACATTGGTGGTCGCGCCAATACGACCAGGTGAACACACACGGAAACCGTCTTGATCTCTAAACCATTCACCACGCATTCCTACTGATAAATCATCTTGAATATCGTAGTAGATATGACTGTTAATGCCATACCATTGCGCGTCTCGAATAGCACCAGCTGTTAGTACGTTATTCGCATAACCGTGGTCATGTTGTACGATTAAATGGGTTTTATCAGTAATATTGTGTTTTAACACAATGCTGTATAAGCCCCAAGATTGGCTGCTGTGTTCAGAGGTGCTACCGTAAGTACCGCTGATATTTGCCGATGAAGCTTTATCGGTACTTGTCCACGTCGCACCCGCAATGCCCCCCCAATTACCTAATTGTTTATTCCAGCCGCCATCCCAACCACCTGTCGCACTGCCTGTGGTAACACCGCCCATGACCGACACATTACCATTCACAGCATAATTACCTAAAATACCTGTATGAGTGAACGGTTCGCCATATTGCATGGTATACGCATGAGTGTAGAAAAAGTTATCAGGTGCAGGAACGGTTTCATAACCAATCGGCGTATAAAAATGTCCCGCTTTGATATTTAAACCGTTACCCACAGGAATGTATGCCTCTGCATACGCTTGTGGCAACGCTATATCATAAAAACGATTTTGACCGCGTAGCATGTGTAAATCCCAGTTACTACGGTTCAGAGGTTGTAAGGTATTGACATCATAAGCAGGCACACCATAAGCCTGCGTAAACACCGAATCCGTACCGAACATAAAATCAAAGCGTCCACCGAAATCCCATTTATCACCCTCAGTGGCAACGGCACGCTGTACAAACAAATTTAATTGATTCAATTGAAATTCGCTAGCGCGATCGGCAAAGGTAACAGGACCGTTAAATCTATCAGTTGGATTGACGGCATTATAGGTAACCCCCCCATTTAGCCAGCCGCCGACGGTAATGCCATTATCTTTTAATGGCTTAGCCTCATTAATGTCGTAATCTGTAAGTGCTTTAACCGCGCCTGCATAAGAGTTACTTACGAATAAACTGCTGATAGCAAGCACTATCATTCGATTTTTGCGATTTAATAACAAATGTTTCATTTTTATAACTCCTTCGATAAACAAATATGTAAGTGAGGATAAAAAGCCTCTCTTGTTGAAACAACAATAGCAGATAACGTGCCAACCGTTGTTTTAATGGTAAAACCGTTGCTTATACGCTATTACTCAGAATTATAGCCAATATTCGAACCAAAGAAGTGCGTATAACGCAAATATCGAACCAATTGTGTGCGTATTTTTCGGTAATGTAAAAACTAAGCTACCATGACTATTTTTTTAGTGGCTAACTCAATAAAAAAGATGGTATCTTTAACTCGTTTTCATAAAACATCAACCCAATAATCTTAGGAGACGCTATACATGGCTATTGCAAAAGTATTAAAAATGATCGAAGACAACGACGTAAAATTTGTCGATTTTCGTTTTTGTGATACACGCGGCAAAGAACAACACGTTACTTTCCCTGCACACAGTATTGATGAAGATACCTTTGAAGAAGGTAATATGTTTGATGGTTCTTCAGTCGCAGGCTGGAAACACATCAATGAATCCGACATGATTTTAATGCCAGATCCAACGACTGCGGTAATGGATCCTTTCTTTGATGACAACACCTTAATTTTACGTTGCGACATTATCGAACCTAAAAATATGCAAGGCTATGAGCGCGATCCGCGTTCATTAGCTAAACGTGCAGAAGCTTATTTACAATCAACTGGCATTGCTGATGCTGCTTACTTCGGTCCTGAAAACGAATTCTTCATCTTTGATGACGTGCGTTGGGGAACTGACATGAGCGGCTCTTTCTACAAAGTTGACTCAGAAGAAGCGGGTTGGAACTCAGAAAAAGTTTATCCAGACGGCAACACAGGACATCGTCCTGGCATTAAAGGCGGTTATTTTCCTGTGCCACCTGTTGATTCATTCCAAGACATTCGTTCTTCAATGTGCTTAACATTAGAAGAAATGGGGCAAACTACTGAAGTTCATCATCACGAAGTCGCGACTGCGGGTCAATGTGAAATCGGCGTGAAATTTAACACACTGGTTAAAAAAGCCGACGAAGTATTAGTGCTGAAATATGTGATTGCTAACATTGCTCATGCTTATGGCAAAACAGCAACCTTCATGCCTAAACCCTTAGTTGGCGATAACGGTAGCGGTATGCACGTTCACCAATCGTTATTTAAAGACGGCAAAAACCTGTTCACAGGTGATTTGTATGGTGGTTTGTCTGAAACTGCGTTGTTCTACATCGGCGGTATCATCAAACACGCTAAAGCCTTAAACGCATTCACCAACGCCTCAACAAACAGCTACAAACGTTTAGTACCTGGTTTTGAAGCTCCTGTTATGTTGGCTTACTCAGCGCGTAACCGTTCAGCGTCTATTCGTATTCCTTTCGTCAACAACCCAAAAGGTCGTCGTATCGAAGTACGTTTTCCAGACTCAACAGCAAACCCTTACTTGGCATTCTCTGCCATGATGATGGCGGGCTTAGATGGTATTCAAAACAAAATCCATCCTGGCGATGCTATGGATAAAGATTTGTATGATTTACCTGCTGAAGAAGCAAAAGCAATTCCACAAGTGTGTCATTCATTTGACCAAGCGTTGGACGCGTTGAACAATGATCGTGATTTCTTAAAACAAGGTGGAGTTTTCACTGACGACGTAATCGATGGCTATATCGCATTGAAAATGGAAGAAGTCACTCGTATTCGTATGAGTACACACCCAGTTGAATACGATATGTACTACAGCTTATAAGATTTAAGCCTGTTTCAGGCAATCCCAAGCAGTCCCAAGACCCCGCAAGTTATCTGACTTAGCGGGGTTTTTTATTGCATAACGATAAATTAACTCGCTTTTATCAGAGAATGTTCCACTTGCAGATAATGACAATAATCTGGTAACAGGGATAAAACCTAACAACATAATAGGTAAGCCAAATGAACACGGTAGCCGCATTAAAACACTATTCAATCGAAGAATATCTGGCAACAGAACAACAAGCCGAATGTAAAAGCGAATATTATGCAGGGGAGATTTATTCAATGGCAGGCGGCACGATTAATCATAATTAAATTATAATCAATCTGTTTATTAACCTTTGGTGCTAGTTAATTTGCAGAAGTCATGAGCAAGAGATAAAGTAATAAGCATTTGATTAAAAATGCTTTTATCACGGAGAATCTAGCCATGACCACAGAAGACATGATCATTGATTTGTTTTGCCGAATAG
>CAIUVX010000040.1 GCA_903902705.1 uncultured Methylococcales bacterium | reverse complement strand
TTTGCAGCAAAAAAAACCAAGAATCCCAAAAAAGCCGCGACTCCTGCCGTTTTAGTCAATGATTACCCAACTCGTGACCGTGTTGAATATGTCTTAAATTGTATTGCACAAAAAGACGGTAATTTGAGCAAAATGAATTACGTCACACAATATGCGTGCGGTTGTAAGATAGATAAAATTGCCGAAAAACTCAGCTTTGCTGATTATGAAGCGGCGAAAACTTTTTCTTATTTAGGTAAAGGGCAAACAGGCGATGCAGGCGCGGTGTTTCGTGATCCTACACAAGCGAAAGACTTGAAAACTCGCATTAAAGAAGCTGAGGAATACGCGCAAAAAAGTTGTTTTGTGAAATAAATAGCAAAGGAGTCCAAAATAGGTTTTGGACGTTTTTAAACGTCCAAGTCTTGCCTTGGACTCCTCCCATTAGCCAGTCAACAACAACAAAACCAACATCTGCTCGTAAATATCGCTCAATACTTCCAAATCAGCCACGCCAATATGCTCGTTAATTTTATGAATACTGGCATTCAACGCGCCTAATTCCAACACCTGCGCCCCTGTTGGGGCAATAAAACGCCCGTCCGACGTACCGCCGCCCGTATCATCAATAGTTTCAAAACCTGTCACCGTTTTAATCGCAGCATGAGTCGCATCAATCAATGCGCCACCTGAGGTTAAAAATGGATTGCCTGATAATCGCCATTCCACATCATAATTAAGACCGTGTTTATCAAAAATCGCGTGTACACGTTGTTTAATCATGTCTTCGGTCAATTCAGTACAAAAGCGCAAATTAAACTGCACTTCCACACTGGCAGGAATAATATTTTCCGCGCCTGTGCCTGCGTTGATGTTAGACACTTGCAAGCTGGTGGGCGGGAAAAACGCATTGCCGTTATCCCACACTTCTTCGGTTAAGGCTTTTAACGCAGGGGCAAACCGATGAATTGGATTATCGGCAAGTTCAGGATAGGCAACATGACCCTGCACACCTTGCACGGTCAACTTAGCGCATAACGAACCACGCCGCCCGACACGAATCACATCACCAATTTTTTTATCACTGGACGGTTCACCGACTAAACACCAGTCGATTTTTTCTTTGCGCTGTTCCAAAACCTCAACGACTTTAACAACGCCGTTGGTGGCAATGCCTTCTTCGTCACTGGTTAACAGCACCGCAATAGAGCCTTGATGATTGGGGTGTTTGGCAATAAAGCGTTCCACAGCGGTGATAAACGCGGCAATACCACCTTTCATATCTGCCGCGCCGCGTCCGTATAACTGACCGTCTCTTATGGTGGGCTTGAATGGCGGTGAATCCCATGATTCCAGTTTGCCCGTAGGTACAACATCGGTATGCCCTAAGAAAACGAACAAGGGTTTATCAGTGCCGCGTTTTAAATAAATGTTTTGCGTATCGACAAAATCAAGACGTTCATCATGAAATCCCAGCGGTGTTAAGCGGCTGGCTATCAGGTCTTGGCAACCTGCATCCAGTGGAGTGATGGATTCGCGGCGGATTAGGTCTTTTAAAAGTTCTAGGGTTTGGGTCATGATTCAATTTGAATATGGTAATTTTGGAGTAATACCATAGGATGTGCCGACGATAGGAAGCGCATCATTCACGTCAAGTTTCTCGAACGAGCGCGTTCCTCAGCACATCCTATGATTAGCGCACCTTATCGCGTTTGATTTGTGCAACAAAGTATTTTTGTAACAGAACGTAACAAAAGATGAGGTTGTTACATTCTGTTACAAAAATAAATCACGATAAATTGCTATTTCTGTAGACTGTAAACCTACAATAAGTATGCGGCTATTACAGTAAAATGCGATCTTTTTCCTTTAGGGGTTTCATCAAAAACACCAAAATAAATAAAAGCAACCTATTGATTAATAATATTTTTTATGCAACAACGCCGATTCTATATACTAATCTACTCGGCTAAATTGTGGCACAACCAACATTCATTCAACAGGTAGCCTTGTATGTTCAATTTCCCTGAATTTTTTATAAATTACTTTCCTGATATCTTTGGGGGTAGCGGAGTTGTTGTCATTCCTTACTACTATCTTTTACTTCAAATTAATAAATGTATCTTCGACAGCTTGAGTTTTTCGGTCGCCAATTTTGTAGGTTCTATTTTCTTGCTAACATCCCTTGGTTTTTACCGCTACCAAAAGGACAAGGATCATTATGAGTTACTTTTATGGATCGTTAAGGTTGTGAAATTATTTTTGCCTTAGAGTTAGTTAATGCTGGTAGATTGGGTTGCGGCTCTTTCGCAACCCAACGAATTTTAGAAAATGTTGGGTTGCCAAAAAGACGGCAACCCAACCTACGCGGCTACACGGCTTACGAGTTTATCGTGTTAGAACATGAACCGATATTTATTGCTCTGATTATCACGACAAAATCCATTTCCATGAATATCACGATTAGCAATGTACTCGCACTGAATAACTTTTCTATCTTGGCAACGCAAGATAGCTGTTCCTAGTTCAGACCCTTGGTTCGCGTAAAATGAGTTACTAGCGGACAAGAAGCCACTGTATCCCCATCCGTAAATGTTCCCCCATGATTCTGATGAACCAGATACAGAGCTGTTTTGAGTAAAATACTCACCTGAACACTGACTTCCGTTTGGTGTTATGGTTGATACGCTGCCTTGCCGACCTGTCCATTTGAACACTGCAGTAAATACATCCCCATTATCAACGTTATATATTTTTACAGGAACATCAACAGGGACGAGGGCGCACCCAAAGAGGAAAACCACCACTAAGAGCAGAAAGTAAATTGATTTTTTCATCTGATTCTCGCTAACACCTAACGCTAATTAGTTTCGTAGTTTCGTAGGGTGGGCAAGCGTCTTTTTTGCTTGCCCACCGATTATGCCAATTCAGCGTGGGCAAACGATAGAGCCGTTTGCCCACGCCACAAGGCTTATTTCGGTTTCACCTCGTCTTCATCATCAAATATCAACGAATTTATTCCGCTTGCAACTAATGCACCTACACCTATTACAACTGCACCCCCAACTACAGCAGGTGCTACTGTTATACCAGCCACTGTAGCCAAACCAGTCGCTAGTGTGCCTCCTACAGCAGCTCATGTTGAGCTTGTTGCTGCTGCACCACTTAATGTAGCTATCGCTGTGCCTGTACTTGCAGTGACTCCCATTGCTGATGTTATTGCAACAGCAGTTGGAATAGCAGCAGTTTCAACTGCTGTAGTAACAGCAATTTTACCGCAATTTTTAGCTGTAAACTCTGCCGCACAATTAATGCCAGATTGAATGATATTCTTGTTTTTGCTTAATGCGTAGGTGACATCTTTTGGTATTTTTTCGGTTGCCTCAGACTCTGACGCAATAGCAATACCAAAAAAATTTGATAAAATTAAAGCTAAAATTATTTTTTTCATGTGAACACCTTAATTTGTAAACCGCTTAGTTTTGCCGTTAAACTTTTCAATAGCGGAATAAATGAAAAGCCAACCCAACCTGCTTAGCTACAGCGCGTAGGATGGGTAGAGCTTGCGAAACCCATCACAACTCCGCGTAAATGATGGGTTTCACTGCGTTCTACCCATCCTACAAACTACAATAGTTTTTGATAATCCTCAATCTTAAACCCAACAATCAACCGTTCGCCCGTATCTAACACAGGGCGTTTTAATAACGTTGGCGTGTTGTGTAATAACTGCACGGCTTTTTCCAGCGTTACATCGGTTTTTTGCTCAGGTGCTAGTTTTCGCCAACTGGTGCTACTGCGATTCAGCAAACTCTGCCAATCCACCCGCGCGGTAAAATCTTGCAATTGTTCCAGCGTTAAACCATCGACCCGCACATCATAAAACTGATAGGCGATGTCGTGTTGCGCTAACCAATCCCGTGCCTTTTTAACTGTTGAGCAGTTTTTTATGCCGTACAGCGTGAACATCAGGATTCTTAGATTTGGCTATTTAATAATTCATCTAAATCAGGCAGTTCTTTGTCTGCCTTGCAGCGTTTTTTGTAAATATCGACGAATTCCATAAAGGATTGTTCAAGGTCTTCCAAAATCCCTTCTTCGTTTTCTTGTTCATCTTCGGGAACATCGTCAGAATCTAAGTATTCTTGTTGTAAAGACACTTCGCTGTTCAGGGCGAGAATGGCGTAAATAATGGCATTGTTTGAGATGGTTTCGCTCATGGTTTTGATACTCTGTTAAATTAAGAAAGGGTGATTATTTCAAATTGTCAGTGACGTGTGGTTCAATTAAGGCATACATCAATTGGTGCATTTTTGGGCTACCCGTAATGACGTTACCTGACTCTATGTAGTTATCATTAAAAGAAAAATCGGTGACTACGCCGCCCGCTTCTTTAATCATCAAAATACCAGCCGCCATATCCCATTCCATGATGCCGATTTCCCAATAACCATCCAAGCGACCTGCGGCAACGTAAGCCAAATCTAATGCCGCCGAACCTGCACGGCGTATGCCCGCACATTCAGTGGTCAAAGCGCGAAACATACCGATGTATGCGTCTAAATGGGTGTCAGTTTTAAAGGGAAAACCTGTACCTAACAACGCGCCTTTTAAGCTGTTGGGTTGGGTAACACGCAGTTTTCGATTATTGAGCATCGCGCCACCGCCACGTTTTGCGGTAAATAATTCATCGCGTAAGGGATCATAAATAACGCCGACTTCCAGCTTGCCTTTATGCTTTAAGGCGATAGACACTGCGTATTGTGGAAAGCCGTGTAAGAAGTTGGTTGTGCCATCTAACGGGTCAATCACCCAAACGTAATCATTGCCTGCGTGTGCGCCGCTTTCTTCTGCCAAAATTGCGTGGTCGGGATAAGCAGTTTTGATGATATTGATAATTTCGCGTTCAGCCATGCGATCGACTTCGCTAACATAATCATTTCTGCCTTTTTGATCAATATGTAGTGACCCAACTTTATCGGATGAACGAAGGATGAGGTCGCCCGCGCTTCTAGCAGCACGGATGGCAGTATTTAACATGGGTTGTTGCATAAGACTATTCTTTTAATGAGCGTGTAAAGGTGTGATGATAGCAAATATTTTGCCAAAAAGACTTATTTTTCCGATGAGCTAAACGAGAGTGCAAGCTTTGCTTGCACTCTCTGAATACTTACCAACTGCCTGTATTGGGCATAGAAAGCCACGGTTCTTCTGGAGCTAAGGGTTCATCTTTTTGCAAAAACTCGATAGAAATGCCGTCAGGTGAACGCACAAACGCCATGCGTCCATCACGCGGCGGGCGATTAATTACCACATCTGCCTCCATGAGTTTTTGGCAAGTCGCGTAAATATTATCGACTTCGTAAGCTAGATGCCCAAAGTTACGTCCGCCTGTATAGTCTTCGGTATCCCAGTTATAAGTCAGTTCTACTAATGGAGCTTGTCTGAGAACAGCTTCATTAACATCCTGCGGTGCGTATAAATAGACCAGCGTGAACCGACCTTGCTCGCTTTCGTAACGATTGCATTCAACCAAGCCTAATTTATTGCAGAAAAAATCTAGTGATTCGCTTAAATCATGAACACGAATCATGGTGTGTAAATAACGCATGGTGATAGACTCCTTGTGGGTAAGACAATTGCTAATTGTACACTGTCACACTAGAAAAGTGATTACACAGCTTGCCCCGCACACCATGCCGATGACCACGCCCATTGAAAATTATAACCACCTAGCCACCCCGTCACATCAACCACTTCACCAATAAAATACAGATTAGGAACTTTATGACTTGCCATTGTTTTCGATGACAGCTCATTGCAATCAACCCCACCAATAGTAACTTCAGCCGTGCGATAGCCTTCTGTGCCATTAGGTTTAATTGTCCAGTGCTGCAATTGTTCGGCTAGTTGTTGAATTTGTTGATTTGAACAGTCTTGTAACACGGTGTTTAGTAGTTGCTCAGGCAATAAACAACTTAGCAAATTCTTGGGTAAATACTGGGCTAACAGTGTTTTTAGGGTACTATTGATTTTTTGCTGACGTTTGGTTTTCAGTTCATCGCTAAGCGAAATATGCGGCAATAAATTGAGGGTAATCGCTTCACCCGCCCGCCAATAAGACGAAATTTGTAACACAGCAGGGCCACTCAAACCGCGATGGGTAAATAATAGGTTTTCAGTAAATACCTGACCGTGGGCATCACTGACCGTACAAGGCACGGCGATACCCGATAAGACGGATAATTTTTCTTTATCATCGGGCTGTAAAGTCAACGGCACTAAACCCGCACGAGTCGGTAATACCTTAATGCCAAATTGTTCAGCGATTTTATAACCCAAAGGAGTCGCGCCCATTTTCGGTATTGATAAACCGCCCGTCGCAATCACTAACGACTGTGCGATAAAATTACCCTGATTAGTCGTTAGCTGGAATTGTTGCTCACGCTGTTCAATAGCGTTGATGCTGGTGTTTAGCTGAATGGTCACTCCCGCGTTTTTACATTCAGTTAACAACATAGATAAAATATCTTTGGCACTGTCATTGCAAAATAATCGCCCATATTCACGCTCATGATAGGGAATACGATAGCGAGAAATTAATGCCAGAAAATCCCATTGATTGTAACGACTCAGCGCGGATTTACAAAAATGTGAATTACTGGAAATATAGTTGCTGGGTTCAACTTCCATGTTGGTGAAATTGCACCGACCACCACCCGACATCAGAATTTTTTTGCCCGCTTTGTTAGCGTGATCTAATACAATGACACTTCTGCCGCGTTTGCCCGCTTCAATCGCACACATCAAACCCGCAGCACCCGCGCCGATAATAACAACATCGGTTTTAATCATGATAAATATTCATAGCATAAAGGTTAAAACAGATTATTATCCATGAAAAGCCCGAAAAAATTTTGCTTGTGATACGCTTAACCTTCAATTATTTTAATCTCGTCATCATCTACTCCCATTTGACTCAAAAATCATCTATCTAGCAATGAGCCATTAACTCTTTACTAGATATAATCACTCAATTTTAGGTAATATGACGCTCTACACATAAACTGGACTTATGAGAATTTACCATGACTAAAACTATCGTTTTAACAGGCATCACCACCACAGGCACACCGCATTTAGGTAATTATGTAGGCGCGATTCGACCTGCTATTGCGGCAAGTAAAGACCCTAGCGTCGCACCGTTTTATTTTTTGGCTGATTATCATGCTTTAATTAAATGCCAAGAACCTGAACGTATAAGACTATCCAGCTTGGAAATCGCAGCAACGTGGTTAGCGTTAGGCTTGGATACCTCGAATGCGGTGTTTTATCGACAATCGGATATTCCAGAAATTTTAGAATTGTCATGGATGTTAAGCTGTGTAGCATCAAAAGGTTTGCTCAACAGAGCGCACGCTTACAAAGCCGCTGTCGCAGACAATGAACAGAGCGGTGAAAACGATGCTGATAAAGGCATTACTATGGGCTTGTTCAGTTACCCCATCCTAATGGCAGCGGATATTTTGCTATTTAATGTTCATAAAGTGCCAGTCGGTAAAGATCAAATTCAGCATATTGAAATGGCAAGAGACATAGCGGGACGCTTCAATCATATTTATGGTGAACATTTTGTAATACCCGAAGCAGTGATTGACGAACATGGCGCGACCTTAGCGGGTTTAGATGGGCGTAAAATGAGTAAATCCTATAACAACACTATTCCGCTTTTTGAACCCGAAAAGAAACTACGCAAGCTGATTAATAAAATCAAAACCAACTCCCTAGAACCAGGTGAGCCTAAAGACACCGAGGGTTGTACCCTGTTTAGTATTTATAAATCCTTTGCGACCCCTGCTGAAGTTACCGCAATAAGCCAACGTTATGCGGAAGGCATTGCATGGGGCGAGATGAAACAAGTGTTGTTTGAGCATATCAATGAACACATTACCCCTGCTAGAGAACGCTATGAAGCTCTGTTAAATGCCCCCGAACACATTGAACAGCAATTACAAGAAGGCGCGGAAAAAGCGCGGGCAATCAGTGTGCCTTTCATGCAGGAATTACGCAAAGCGGTGGGAATTTCTAGGATTTTTCCGTGAAATCTGCAAAATTTAGCGATTGGCTCAAGCAGTCGCTGTTATTTATCAACCGAGAACCACTGGTGTGGCTAGGCTATACCTTATTTATGGGTGTGTTGTTAGTGCTTGGACGAATTTCTGCCGCGCTGGGGATTTTTTTAGCAATGACCTGTTTATTTGTCGGTGTGGGTATTGCTAAATATATCGACATGAAGTCTAGTGAACAGCGCGTTAGCTTGTCTTATGCAATTAATAAAAGCCTACCGTTAGCGATTTTAGCAGCAACAGTCATTGTGTTGTGCTGGTTTGTGTTTATGGCACTGGCTAATATTTTTTCGGGTGAGCCTGAAAAAATCGCACAGTTCTTTTTTTACTGGCAATTAACCCCAGAAAACCTTAACCATAAATCCAGTCGTGAATTGGCTAGTTGGCTGTATGGTTATGCTAATGTCGCGCTGATTTTCACTCTATTAATGATGACCTCCTTTGCCAGTTGGTTCAGTCATAGCTTGATGTTATTTAAAGATTACACTTGGAGCGCAGCCAGAGAACACGGCAATCAGGTAGTCGCTAAACATCAAAATGCTTTGTATAAATTACTAGGATTTGTATTTATTGAGGCGATATTATGTGCTTCAATCACGCCCTTATTAACCCCTGTGTTATATATGCTAACCTCAACGTTGATGTATATTTCGTATCGAAATATTTTTGAGATGGTTAACTAATTGATTTAAAACAATATTAATTTTTAAGTTATTTTTTTGGTACACCCTTTGGTACACAAAAAAACAACGCTTAAATGATATTAGATAGCACGGCTTGATTCTATGGCAGGAAGTTCACGCTTAAGCCGTTTGGTAGTCATCACCAATGGGCAATCTTTGACCACTGAATAAACCTTAACCGTGGTTTCGATAATGCAGGAAGTTCACGCTTAAGCCGTTTGGAAGTCGTCACCAATGGGCAATCTTTGACCACTGAATAAACCTTAACCGTGGTTTCGATACTGGCAGGAAGTTCACGCTTAAGCCGTTTGGTAGTCATCACCAATGAACAATCTTTGACCACTGAATAAACCTTAACCGTGGTTTCGATATTGGTAGGCGGTTCACGCTTAAGCCGATGATCTAATCCAGGCGAAGTCTTAACCGTGGTTTCGATAATGCAGGAAGTTCACGCTTAAGCCGTTTGGAAGTCGTCACCAATGGGCAATCTTTGACCACTGAATAAACCTTAACCGTGGTTTCGATAATGGCAGGAAGTTCACATTTAAGCCGCTTGGCAATCATCACCAATGGGCAATCTTTGACCACTGAATAAACCTTAACCGTGGTTTCGATATTGGTAGGCGGTTCATGGTCAAGCCGATGATCTAATCCAGTGCCAAGTCTTAACCGTGGTTTCGATATTGGCAGGAAGTTCACATTTAAGCCGCTTGGCAATCATCACCAATGGGCAATCTTTGACCACTGAACAAACCTTAACCGTGGTTTCGATATTGGCAGGCGGTTCACATTTAAGCCGCTTGGCAGTCATCACCAATGAGCAATCTTTGACCACTGAATAAGCCTTTACCGTGGTTTCGCTAATGGTAGGCGGTTCGTACTTAAGCCACTTGGAAGTCGTCACCAATGAGCAATCTTTGACCACTGAATAAGCCTTTACCGTGGTTTCGCTAATGGTAGGCGGTTCGTACTGAAGCCGCTTGGCAGTCATCACCAATGAGCAATCTTTGACCACTGAATAAGCCTTTACCGTGGTTTCGCTAATGGTAGGCGGTTCGTACTTAAGCCACTTGGAAGTC
>CAIUVX010000039.1 GCA_903902705.1 uncultured Methylococcales bacterium | reverse complement strand
TATTACTCAATGCGCCAAGTCAACCTGAGGTTCTTAGCCGATTTATGTCGTTATCCGCCAACCATAAATTTTTTTATCTGATTATTCTGGAAGATGTCAGTCTGTATAACCAACGTTTACAGCAAAGTAAGCTGGCTTCTTTAGGTCGATTGACCGCCAGCATTGCCCATGAAATACGTAATCCACTGGGTGCGATTAGCCATGCCGCACAATTATTAGACGAAGAAGAAGGTTTAAGTGAGCAAGACTTGCGGTTAGCCAACATTATTCAAACACATTGCAAACGCGTTGATCGAATCATCCAAGACATTTTACAGTTGTCAAAAAGAAATGATTCCAGACGTGAAAAAGTGGCTTTGCACGCTTGGTTAGAACATTTTTTAGTCGAATTTAGTAATGAACAATCTATTGACGCAGATACTTTTAAATTATCCTCGACCAGCGAATCGTTAGTTGCCTTGATTGATCCCAATCATTTAAAACAGATTATGGATAATCTGTGTCAGAACGCTCTGCATTATGGCAATCCTGGAGCGCAACAAATGATTTTGCGGAGCTTGAAAATTTTGCATTCACCTTGTATAGAAATTATCGATAATGGCAGCGGTATCAGTCATGAACACTTGAAACATTTGTTTGAACCATTTTTTACCACGTCAGCTAAAGGCACGGGATTAGGCCTTTATATTTCCAAAGAATTAGCGGAACTCAATCAAGCAAAGCTGAGTTATTATTTAACTGAGGATAACCGTAGCTGTTTTCGACTGAGTTTAGTGGATGCAGAAAAGAATCTGATTGAATTATGACCACTCCCCTCGTTTTGATTGTTGATGATGAGCCTGATATTCGTGAATTGCTGGAAATCACGTTAAATAGAATGGCCATTCAAACTCATTGTGCAGAAAACTTAACGTCCGCTAAAGCCTTGCTCAGTCAGTACACGTTTGATCTTTGTCTGACGGATATGCGCTTGCCGGATGGTAATGGCCTAGAACTGGTTGATGCAATACAAGCCCTTCCTGAGCCGATACCTGTTGCGGTTATCACCGCGCATGGCAATATGGATACGGCTATTTTAGCGATGAAAAAAGGGGCTTTTGATTTCATTTCTAAACCCATGCAATTAGCTAGCTTTAGACAGCTGATTCGTGAGGCACTAAAACTCTCCAGCGAGCATGGCATACCCAGTAAAAATCGACGCATGGACACGGTGCTGTTAGGCGAGTCGCCATCGATGCAGAATATTCGCGCTAATATCGCTAAATTGGCACGTAGCCAGGCACCTGTTTATATCAGCGGTGAATCGGGTTCAGGAAAGGAATTAGTCGCCCGACTCATCCATCAGCAAAGTGCGCGTAGTGAGCAAGCGTTTGTCGCTATTAATTGTGGTGCTATTCCACATGAACTTATGGAAAGTGAATTTTTTGGTCATAAAAAAGGCAGCTTTTCAGGTGCGGTCAGTGATAAAAAAGGGCTAATTCAAGCCGCAGAGGGTGGTACGCTGTTCTTAGATGAAATTGCCGATTTACCGGCTTTGCTGCAAGTAAAATTGTTGCGCGTTATTCAGGAAAAACAGATTCGCCCTGTAGGAGATTCGAAAGAAATCCCGGTTAATTTTCGCTTGCTGAGCGCGACACATCGCAATCTTGCTGATATGGTAAAAGAAGGTAGCTTTAGGCAAGATTTATATTACCGTATCAACGTGATTGACCTGCATATCCCACCGTTACGAGAGCGGCGCAGTGATATTCCTCTACTCGTTGATTATGCTTTAGAAAAATTGGCGAGTGCAAATGGATTAGCAAAACCTAAACTATCTGATGCCGCATTAACAATGCTCCAACATTATCATTTTCCCGGCAATGTCCGTGAGCTTGAAAAT